>QGUR01000119.1 GCA_003242205.1 Chloroflexota bacterium
AATTGAACTAACCTCTTTCTCGGCAAGGTTAAGTGTGTATAAAGAACAGAGATGGGCGAGATGCTGGAGCGCATCCCGGCGGCGGTGCTGCTCGACGGCATCACAGTCGAGAATCTCAAGAACGCATTTGCGGAGCTGCAGAACCCCGACCGCTTAAAAGCCCTGCAGGCCGTCGCTTTTGAAGCGCGAAACGACTACAACTGGTCGGTCGGCGAAGCGCGGCTGAAACAACTCTACGCGGACCTCATCGGCGAGCCTTGATCCTATGATTTCCCATATCCGTGCTTTTTTCCAGCGGCGAAGTTTCGCGCACAGCGTGACCATGATCGCGGGCGCAACCTTCAGCATGCAGGTCTTGACGACGCTCGTGTCGCCGATCATCACCCGGCTCTACACACCGAGCGACTATGGTATTTTCTCAGCTTTCTCCTCGATTTCGACAATCCTGCTTGCGATCAACTCATTGCGCTACGAACTGGCGATCACGCTTCCGCGTGATGATGAAAAAGCAGCCAACCTTCTCGCGCTTTGTCTTTTGCTGGTGGTGCTTTCCAGTGGCGTCTTTTGGGCCGCACTGTGGCTGCTCCGGGATCACATTGGGGTGTGGACCAACACACCTGAGATCGCGGGCTTTCTCTGGCTCATGCCGGTCACGCTCATCGGCGCGGGGTCGTACCAGGCGCTAAGCTACTGGGCGATCCGCAAAAAATCGTTCGGTGTTCTCGCCCGCACCAAAATTGTGCAAGGCGTCGGCACAGTCGTGCTCCGCATTGCCCTCGGCGTCCTGCAGACCGGCGCGATTGGCCTGATCATCAGCCAGATCTTTAGCCTGTCTGCGGGCATCTGGTCAATCGTTTCCGGAGATTACCGAACGCTTTTGTATAGCATCCGCTGGGAGCGTATGGTCACTGTCGCCAAAGAGTACCGCCGCTTTCCGTTGATCTCCGCCTGGTCGAGTTTGCTCAATACCGCCGGGCTACAGTTGCCTACGCTCTTCATGCTCGCGCTCTATGGCCCGGTCGCGGGCGGTGTCTTTGCGCTCGGGCTGCGCATGGTCCAGCTGCCAGCGCACCTCGTCGGCTCGTCGGTAGCGCAGGTTTATCTCGGCACTGCGAGCGAAATCAAAAATCAGGCACCGGCGCAACTCAAACCGCTGTTTATCAGAACTACGCGCCGTCTCTTCCTCGTCGGCCTCGTGCCGATTGTGCTGATCGTCCTCTTTGGCCCAGAGGTTTTTAGTCTGGTTTTTGGTGCGGAATGGCAGGCGGCAGGCCAATACGTGCGGCTGCTCGGCCCGGCAATCCTGATCCAGTTCGTGATCTCGCCGATCTCGCAAACGATGATCGTTCTCGAGCGGCAGGATCTACAGCTCGGGTGGGACGTCGCTCGGATACTGCTCACGATTGCCGCCTTTGGCAGCGCGGCATTCGCCGGCTGGAGCGCGGAAACCGCCGTTGCTGCTTACGCCGTCGTGTTCGGCCTAAGCTACATCCTGCTGATCGCGCTGAACTGGCACGCCATCCAGCAGCATACCGTCAAAATAGGTTAGTAGGTCGCCGGATCCACACCGTCGGGCACGCGCTCGCCGGATTTCGACACATATCCGATCAGCCGCGCCGGGTTGCCAACGACCAGTCCGTAATCCGGCACGTCTTTGGTGACCACCGCGCCCGCGCCGACCATTGCCCAGCACCCGATCGTGATGCCGCAGACGATGGTCGCGTTCGCGCCGAGTGACGCGCCTTCGCGGATGAGCGTACGCGAGATCGTCCAGTCCTCCCCGTCCTTCAGGCTTCCGTCGGGATTGATCGCGCGCGGCAGCTTGTCGTTGGTGAAAACGACGTGCGGCCCGACGAAAACCCCATCCTCGATGATCACGCCGTCGTAAATCGAGACGTAGTTCTGCACCTTGACGCGGTTCCCGATGACGACGCCCGTGTCGACGTACACGCCGCGCCCGAAAATGCACTCGCGGCCAATCGTCGCACCCGCGCGCACCTGGACCAGATGCCAGATTTTCGTGCCCTCGCCGATCGTCGCGTCGGGGCTGACATCCGCTGAAGGATGAATGAATAGAGACATGGCTAACGATCCTGTTGGTTAAGCAAACGCGTATAAAGCGCCGCGACCTTCGTCATCTCGCGGTCGGCGTTCAGAGTCTCCGCAGCCTTGCGCGCCCGCTGCCGCATCTCCTCGATCTGCTCGACTGTCAGCCGGTTGAGCGTCGCGGCGATATCCTGCGCTTCAAATGACGGAGCCACCACCCCAAACCCGTTCGTTCCCCCCAGTTCGGCCAGGGCCGGTGACGGACCAATGACGACCGCCAGTCCGGCGACCACCGCATCGAAGAATTTATTCGGCAGCGCCACCAGATAATTGAAGTTCCTGGGCTGGATGACCGTAAGGCTGATATCGTAGGTTGCGAGCGTGCGGTTGATCGCGGTTGGTGGCACCGGATCGAGAAAGTGAACGCGGTCAGGCGCGAGGCGTCGGGCGCGCTGTTTCAACTCTTCAAGATAGGCGCGGTCTGTCGGCACGAGCATGAAGTCCAGGCGAAAACGCACGCCGGCCAACGCAACTGCGTCGATCATGACCTCCAGCCCGCGCTGCCGCGCTGCCGCACCGTGATGGATCAGCCGGATACATGCTCCATCGGTCGCATGCCTCTCACCATCCACCGCCGTGAATCTTGGTGCATTCATGACCACGATCGGGTCTAGACCGAAGTCGCGCCGGTACGCTTCCGCGATCGGGCTGCACACAGTCATCGACGCGTCGACCTGGGGCGCATACTTCCTGAGCAAATACCAAATCGCGGGCGCGAACAGCAGTACCCACCACCAGTCAGAGGATTGGCGTGGCGCGTACTCATGCAGGTCAAGGACAACTTTTGCCTCCGTTTGTCTCGCCGCCTCGACCGCGGCTGGCAGCGCCGACCAGTCATTAGCGTGGATGGCGTTAGGCCGGCTCTCAATCGCATAACGCAACGCCAGCCGGTTGCGCCGTTTCTGCCAGTACCAGGTTTCGTACAGGAATGGCAAAAGACGCGCGGCCGCCAGAAAAACGAGCGTGAGCAAGTTTTCAAATCGGTTCGCGCGCGGCACGAAACGCCATGTCACGTCCGGGAAAGCGGCCACTGGCTCGCCATGCGCGATCACCGTCAGATCGTAGTCCGGTGACAGGTACTCGATCTGGCGCAGAATGCGCGCGTCGCGGTGGATCGGTGAATAGCCGATAATACAGATACGCTGGCGCATCAATACACCTCGCCCAACAGCCGCGCGTACAGGTCGACCACCTTGGCCATCTCCGTATCCGCGTTCAATACCTTTGCGGCTTCTCGCGCCGCTTTCTGCATCTCAGCAATGCGCTCCACAGTCAGGCTGTTTAACGTCCCGGCAATGTCGCGCGGATCAAATGTCGGCGAGGCCACGCCGAAATCGTACTCCTCGATTAGGGCAACCATTGCCGGTGATGGCCCAGTGACAACCGCAAGGCCGGCCGCGACGAAATCGAACAGCTTGTTCGGCAGCGCCATCAGGTAATTGTAATTGGTCGCGTCGATCACCCCGAATCCAATATCGTACTTCTGGAGCGTCTGGACGATCTGCGCGGGCGGCACCGGATCGACAAATGCCACCCGTCCCGGCGCGCGTTCCTCGGCCAGCCGTTTCAATTCGTCCAGATAGGCAGGATCGGTCGGCAGGAGCATAAAATCGAGATGGAAGCGTTTGCCGGCCTGTGCAATCGCTTCGATCATCAGCCCGAGGTTGCGATCGCGCAGCGCCCCGCCGTGATGGATCAGCCGGATCTGCTCCGGGTTGATCTTTCGTTCCTGTGGCTTTTCCCCGGAGAGTGCGGGCGCGTTCATGACGACCATCATCGACAGCCCGAACTCGTCCCGGTAGCGCTCGGCGATGGGCGCGCACACCGTCATCGCGGCGTCGGCGCGGCGCGTGTACTTTCCGAGCATATAACGAATCGCTGGCGTGTAGAGAAACACACGCAGTCTGCGGTTGCCGAACTGCAGCGGCGCATATTCATGGGCATCGAAGACGACGCGCGCCCCGGTCTTCTCCGCAACCCTCACCGCCACCGGCAGCGCGTTCCAGTCATTCGCATGGATTGCGTCCGGCTTAGTCGCCATCATAGCCTGATATGCCGCCCGGTGCCGCCGCGTCGACCAGTACCAGGCTTCATAGGCTCTGGGAGCCAGTTTGCCGAGCAGCAGCCACACAACGGCCAGCAGTTTGGAAACCGTAGTGAACGCGGGCACTTCGATGTACTTCACGCCGGCAGGCGCCGGGCCGTGACCGACCACGGTGATGTCGTAGTGCGAGGACAGGTACTCGATCTGCCGGAGCACGCGGGCGTCCTGGACGATCGTCGAAAAGGAAAGGATGCATACCATTTTCCGCGCCACCGGCCTACGCTCCCTAGCTCTCAAGCGCCGCGACGATGCGCTCGCACGCCCGGCCATCGCCGTACAGCTCAGGATGCGCCTGCGGCGTCTCGGAAAGCGCCGCCTCGACCGCCGCGACGATGCGCGCGCAGTCCGTCCCGGCCAGACGGTTCCAGCCAGCCTCGACCGTCTCCACCCATTCGGTCTCCTCGCGAAGTGTGACGCACGGCACGCCGAGGATGTACGCCTCCTTCTGCAGTCCACCACTATCGGTGAGCACAAGCCGCGCCGAACTCGTCAGGCCGAGCATGTCGAGATACCCCACCGGCGGGATCAGGCGAACGTTCGGGCCGATCGCCAATCCAGTCTGCTCCAGCGCGCGTTGAAGCCGTGGATGCGCCGGCAGCACGACCGGCAGCGGCAGCCGCGCGAAGGCGTCGAGGATGCCCTTCAGCTTTTCAGGATCATCAGTATTGCCGGCGCGGTGCACGGTGGCGAGGAAATACTGGCCCAGATGCAAATCGTTTGCTTCCAGAACCGCGGTGCTCGCCCGCTCGCGGTTTTGCAGCAGCGCGTCCGCCATGACATCGCCGACGACGTAGACGCCGTCTGTAATACCCTCGCGCGCGAGGTTCGCGGCGGCAGTTTCGGTCGGGCAGAACAACGCCGCGCTGATCCGGTCGGCGACCACGCGGTTCAGTTCCTCCGGCATCAACGGGTTGTAGCTACGCAATCCCGCCTCGATATGCGCGACCGGCACGCCGAGCAACCGGCCCGTCAGCGCGCCCGCGAGCGTCGAATTGGTATCGCCGTAGATCAGGATCCAGTCCGGGCGCTGCGCTTCAATCGGCTCCCGTAGCGCGAGCATCATCCGGCTCACCTGTTCCAGGTTCGAGAGGCCGCCGATGCCGAGATTGAGGTCCGGCTGCGGAATGCCGAGTTCCTCAAAAAACACATCCGACATCCCGGCGTCGTAATGCTGGCCCGTGTGGATCAGATATTCCTCGTGCGCCCGCCGCAGGACGCGGCTCATCGGCGCGGCTTTGATGAACTGAGGCCGCGCGCCGACGATCGTCACAATCCGCATCGCGATCTTTTTCCCTGATGGCCGATTCCAGCCTGTGAGGAACCGTGAGTTTAGAGTACATTCTTAGCCGCGCGAAGTCTATTGCAAAGCGATCTCAAAAGGAAGCGCGGATTGTCCGTCCTGGATTTACTCCCCCTGATCGAAGCGCGGTCGGCGCGCGTCGGCGTGATCGGCCTCGGCTACGTCGGCCTGCCAGTCGCCTGCATTCTGGCCGATAACGGCTTTCACGTCACCGGCGTCGATATCAACGCGCAAAAGGTCGAAACGATCAACCGGGGCCAATCGCCCATCGGCGGCGAGGAGCCCGGCGTCGCCGAACTGGTGGCGCGTGTCGTCGCCGCCGGTAGGCTGCGAGCCTCGACTGCAGTCACCGATCTCGCCGAAGCGCACATCGTCCTGATCTGCGTCGACACGCCGGTCGAGCCGGACACGCACCTGCCGCTCTACCGCGGCCTGCGCGGCGCGCTAACGAGCCTCGGCCCGGTCCTGCGCGACGGCGCGCTCGTCATCATCGAATCGACCATCGCCCCCGGCACGATCAGCGGCGTGGTCATTCCGGCGCTCGAAGAGGCGAGCGGCAAGAAGGCAGGCGTCGATTTCTTCGTCGGCCACTGCCCGGAGCGCGTGACGCCCGGCCGCCTGATCCAGAACCTCGTCACCATGAGCCGCGCGGTCGGCGGGCAAACGCCCGATGTCGCCAAGGTCATGGTCGCGCTCTACAGCACCTATGTCACCGGCGAACTCGACCCGACGGATCCATTGACCGCGGAAGTCGTAAAAACGGCGGAGAACTCCTATCGCGACGTGCAGATCGCGTTCGCGAACGAACTGGCGGTCGTCTGCGAGACGCTCGGCGCGGACGTGTACGCCGTGCGGGAGCTGCTGAACAAATCCCCCGGCCGCGCGATGCTCATGCCCGGCGCGGGCGTCGGCGGGCACTGCATCCCGAAAGACCCCTGGCTCCTGATCGCGAACGCCCGCGATCAGGTCGAGGCGCGTCTCATCCCGGCGGCGCGCGCGGTCAACGACCGCATGCCGGAGCATATGGTCACGCTCACCGAGCGGGCGCTGGCGAAGCACAACGTCTCGCTTCAAGGCGCGCGCATCGCCGTGCTCGGCTACGCTTTCCGCGAGGACACCGACGACGATCGCGAAAGCCCAAGCCGCTATTTCGTCGAGGCGCTCGAACGCTGCGGTGCGACGGCCATCGTCCACGACCCACACGTCCCGGCCTACCAGCGCCCGCTGGAAGAAGTCGTGACCAACGCGGACGCTGCCGTCTTTATGGTCGCGCATCGCGCTTACCAGAACATCGATCTGGAATGGCTGCGGGGCGCGCTCAGGCATCCGGTGGTCGTCGACGGCCGTAACGTCGTCGACGTCAACGCCGCTGCCAGCGCAGGCCTGACCTACATCGGCGTCGGTCGACGGTTACTGTAGCCTTATGCGCGTCACGATCCTCACGCAGTATTACCCGCCGGAATTCGGCGCCGCCGCCGTGCGCCTCGGCCGCCTCGCCGCGATGCTGGCGGACGCCGGGCATGAAGTCACGGTGCTGACCGGCATGCCGAACTACCCGACCGGGATCATCCCTGAGCCGTATCGCGGCAAGCTCGTCACCACCGAAAAGGCGGGCGCGGTCACGATCCGGCGCGTGTGGGTCTACGCCTCGCCGAAGAAATCCATCGCCCACCGGCTGCTCAACCAGTTCTCGTTCGCCCTGACGGCGGCCGTGGGCGGCCTCTTCCTCCCCCGGCCCGACGTCATCCTTGTCGAGTCGCACCCGCTCTTCGTGTGTCTGGCCGGCGGCTGGCTGAAGCGATTGAAGCGCGCGCCGGTCGTGCTCAACGTCTCCGACCTATGGCCGGAATCGGCGGTCGCCGTCGGCGCGTTGGCCGTCGACAGCCTCTTCGTCAAACTGGCCGCGCGTCTGGAGCGCTGGGCGTATCACGACGCCGCGCACGTCGTCGCCATGACGGAAGGCGTGCAAAGCGGCGTGCTTAAAGTCCTCGGCAGGCGTGAGCGCGTATCCCTGGTGCAGAACGCGGTCGATCTGGAGCGCTTCCGTCCCGGCCAGCAGAAAACGGGTCAGGCAATGCGCACGCGGCTCGGCCTGAGCGATGCGATCACCGTCGGGCATATCGGCAACATGAGCCTGGCGCACGATTTCGACCTGCTGCTCGATGCCGCGAAGGCGCTTCCAGAACTGACCTTCGTCTTCGCGGGCGGCGGGTCGCGCAAAGCGCACATTGAAGCCCGGATCGCAGACGAGCGGATCGGGAATGTCCTCCTGCCCGGCGTGCTGCCGCACGATGATATGCCGGCGCTCTGGGCCGCGACGGATATTTGCGTCGTCGCCTTCAAAGAACACCCCTTGTTCACCGGCGCTTTGCCCTCGAAAATGTTCGAGGCGTTGGCGACGGGCACGCCCATCGTAGCCGCAGTCGAAGGCGAAGCCGCGCGGCTGTTGGAAGAGACCGGCGCGGGCATTTCCGTACCGTTCGGAAATCGCGCGGCGATGATCAGTGCGTTACAGGATCTCGCCCGGTCCCCCGAAAAACGGCAGGCGATGGGCCGCGCAGGACGCGCTTACGCCGAGCGTCATCTCTCGCCCACCCGCGTCCGCGACGCGTTTCTCGATATCTTTCGCGCCGTCACCTCGGATTACGCTCCGGGTCCCGCGCGCGCTCACAGCGATTTGCGGAGTCGATAGCCCATTATGATCCCGATTTCCAAACCCCAATTCGGCGAAGAAGAACTGGCGCTCGTGCGCGAGGTGCTCGAAAGCGGCATCGTCGCGCAGGGGCCGAAAGTCGCGCAGCTTGAAGAAGAATTCGCCGCGCTCTGCGGCACGAAATACGCCGTCGCGGTTTCATCCGGCACGACGGCGCTGCATCTGGCGCTACTGGCGCATGGCATCGGGCCCGGCGACGAAGTGATCACAAGCCCGTTCACCTTCATCGCCTCCGCCAACAGCGTGCTCTTTACCGGCGCGACGCCGCGCTTTGTCGACATCCGCAAGGACACCTACAACCTCGACCCGGACCAACTCGAAAGCGCGATCACGCCGCGCACGAAGGCGATCATGCCAGTGCATCTCTACGGCCTGATGGCGGACATGGACCCCATCATGGAGATCGCTGAACGGCACGGCCTCGCGGTCATCGAAGACGCAGCACAGGCGCACGGCGCGACATACAAGGGGCGCAAGGCGGGCAGCTTTGGCACCGGCTGCTTCTCGCTCTACGCGACCAAGAACATGACGAGCGCCGAGGGCGGCATGGTGACGACGAACGATCCGGAAATCGCCGAACGGGTCAAGCTGCTGCGCGCTCACGGCTCGAAGGTGCGCTACTACCACGATATCCTCGGCTACAACTTCCGCCTGACGGATTTGCACGCCGCCGTCGGCCTCGCGCAGCTTAAGAAGCTGGAGCAGTTCAACGCCGCCCGGCAGCGTAACGCCGAATTTTTGAACGCGCATCTGCAGAATGTGGTCGTGCCCTGCGTGCCGGAAGGTCAGACGCACGTCTGGCACCAGTACACGATCCGGCTCGAGCACACCGACCGCGACGCGGCGATCGAGAAACTGA
The DNA here is from genome assembly GCA_003242205.1 of Chloroflexota bacterium. Classification (GTDB taxonomy): domain Bacteria; phylum Chloroflexota; class Anaerolineae; order Aggregatilineales; family Phototrophicaceae; genus ZC4RG36. The sequence continues at coordinate 9,083 of QGUR01000119.1, forward strand.
AGGCCAAAGGCGTCGGCAGCGCAGTCTTTTACCCTGTCCCGGTCTATCGCCAGAAGGTGTATCTCGACCGCGGCTATGACCTGTCGCTGCCGGCCACGGAAGAAGTGACGAAGCAGGTGCTCAGCCTGCCCGTGCACCCCGCCCTCACCAGCGCTGACCTGGAAACGATTGTGGAAGCGGTGAACAGCCTATGAGCGAACGACTACGCGGCGCGATCATCGGCGCAGGCATGATGGGCCAGAACCATGTCCGCGTGAGCCGGGAAATCGCCGATATCGAACTGGTCGGCGTGGCCGACGCCGACGAGAAGATCCGCGCAGGCATCGAGCAGCGCTTCGGTGTGCCCACGTTCGCAGACTACCGGCTGATGCTCGACCAGACAAAGCCGGATTTTGCCATCATCGCCGTGCCCACGGTGTTTCACCGGGAAGTGACCTGCGAGGCGATGGAGCGCGATATTCACGTGCTCGTGGAAAAGCCGATCGCCGAGACGGAGGCCGACGGCCGGGCGATGATTGAGCTGGCAAAGGCAAGAAACGTCGTGCTCGCGGTCGGGCATATCGAGCGCCATAACCCGGCCATTCGCGCGCTCAAGCAGCGGCTGGACGCAGGCGTGCTCGGCCAGATCTTCGAGATGCACGCCCAGCGAGTTGGCCCCTTCCCCGCCCGCATCCGCGATGTCGGGGTTGTACTGGATCTCGCGACGCACGATATCGACGTCATTTGCCATCTCGCGGGCAGTCCTGTCGTCCGCGTCTTTGCGGAGACGCAGCAGAACATTCACAGCACGCGCGAGGATACGCTGAGCGGCATGCTGCGCTTCGCCAACGACATCACGGCGGTGCTACAGGTCAACTGGCTGACGCCGACTAAAGCGCGCCGGCTCACCGTCCTCGGCGCAGGCGGCATGTATGAGGTTGATTACATCACCCAGGACCTGACCTTCTACGAAAACGGCCAGATTTACAACGGCTACCGCGGGCTGCAGCTTCTGCGCGGCGTGAGCGAAGGCCGCATGATCCGCGACCACATCGAAAAGCGTGAGCCGCTGCGGCTGGAAGTCGAGGACTTTATCGCGGCGATCCGTGAAGGGCGACCGCCACTCGTCACCGGCGAGGACAGCCTTAAGGCATTGCGAGTGGCCGAGGCGCTCGTCGCGGCGGGCCAGGAACACCGGGTGATCGAGTTCGTACAGTAGCGAATTTGGTGGAAAAGCCCCCTGGCCTACCGGCCAAGCACTTCGTGTACGCGAAACGCGACGATCTGCCGGATGAGCGACACCGGCAGCGGCTTGTCGTAGGGAAACTGGATTGTGCCCTTTTCCCGTTTGTAAGCTGAAAGCTCCTGCTGGAACGCTTCCGTACCGGGTGGGGTCGGGTACAGGCTGATGTGCGTTTTCCAGGCGGCGAAGTGGATGAGGTTCTTGCCGTTGAGCTTAAACGTCGGCATCTGGTAGCTGATCGCCTCGACTGCTTCAGGCACTTCCTCTTTGATCACCCGGCGGATCGTCTGCAGCCTCTCCCGCACAGCTTCCGGCAAGGCGTCGATGTACTCGTCCATCGTGTTGAACTTACCACCGGGCGTCGCCATCGTGGCCTCCCTTTCGCTTTCCTATATGAATATGGCTGCATGCCGGCCAGAGCAGCATATCCTCGATTGTACTCGCAACGCCACACTTGAATGATGAGCGTATCCGCCAGCAGTGCCTTAACGCCGCCACATCCAGCTTGTGATCTTTACGAACGCTTCACGCTTTGCGCGAATTTTCCAGATCCCCACTCCCTTGCCGGTTTCCGTCGATGGGGCGAGGCCTGCAAATGGCTCTGGAATCAAAAGAGGCCGGTGTTACCCGACCTCTTCCAACGCGCTTTATTGCCATTTAGTCAAGCGAAACCTTATGCCCCATAGGGGACTCGAACCCCTGTTTTGGCCTTGAGAGGGCCACGTCCTAGGCCGCTAGACGAATGGGGCGGACAGGTTAAGTCTACCAGTCGTCCAGTTGCCGGTCAAGGGGAAGGTTCCCCATGGCACAGCCGAAATGGCCTCAACTTTTGGACGACACCGGCGTCAACGCAGGCAGTAAACCTATTCGTTCGCGCACGGTTGCCAGCGTTGCATTTGCCACTTCACTCGCGCGTGCAGCCCCCTGAGCCAGAATTTCGTCAAGGTAGCCGCCCTCACGAATCAGCGCCTGATAACGTTCCTGAAGCGGGGTCAACGTATCGACGACAACTTCCACCACTGCTTTCTTCAGGTCGCCATAGCCCTTGCCATCAAATTGTGCTTCGATAGCTTCGCGGCTAGCACCGGTCAGCGCCTGATAGATGGTTAGCAAATTATTCACGCCAGCACGTTGTGGATCTGTCGAGAAGCGAATCTCACGCCCAGAGTCGGTCTGTGCGCGCATGATCTTCTTGCGAATCTTATCCGGCGGGTCAAGCAGGTAAACTGCGTGATATTCGGAGGCTTCGCTCTTGCTCATTTTGACCAGCGGGTTATCCAGCCCCATGATACGCGCGCCTTCTTTTGGAATGAGCGCCTCGGGCAGGACGAACGTCTCGCCATACAGATGGTTGAAGCGCTGGGCCAGATCGCGCGTGATCTCAAGATGCTGGCGCTGGTCGTCGCCAACGGGCACTGCCGCAGCCTGATAGAGCAAAATATCCGCGGCCATTAATACCGGATAACTGAGCAAGCCAGCCCCGACCGACTCCTGCTTTTGCTTGGCGGCTTTATCCTTAAACTGCGTCATGCGATACAGCCAGCCCAGCGGCGTCAGGCACGTTAGAATCCACGCCAGTTCCGTATGCGCCGGAACATGCGATTGCACAAAAACGGAGGCACGTGACGGATCAATGCCAGCAGCCAGGTACAACGCGGCAACTTCCCGCGTTTTGGCGCGCAGCGTCGCGGGATCCTGTGGCACTGTCAGCGCATGCAAGTCGACAACGCAGAAAAAACAATCGTAATTGTCCTGCTCGGCAACCCATTGCTGCAGCGCACCAAGATAGTTGCCAATGGTCAAATTTCCAGACGGCTGTACGCCGGAAAGAACCCGCTTTCTGGTTTGCTCCGCCATAGACATCCTTACCCAAAGTTAAAAAGAAAAGAGCCAGCCCACGCGCTCGCTCCATCACGATTTCAGGCGCGTCCAAAGAGATGAATAACCGGATACTGTACACCCCTCACCGTCGCGGACGCAACGACGATTATAGCACGCCCGCATACGAGATCGCCAGAGAAAACGAGACTACGCTTAGGTAGTCTCGTTCCATTATCAGAAAAGCGCGCTGAAGCTGGAACCGATCACAATTGATTGTCTCCGTCCACCGACGCCTTCCAACTTCTCCGTACTGGCGGCCCGC
>QGUR01000439.1 GCA_003242205.1 Chloroflexota bacterium
CCGATCAACCCCAGGGTCTGTTTTATGGTCTAAGCAACCCCATGTTGCCGGAGAAGATCAACTCCATGAAGATGCCGAATACGGCGGTTAGCACGATGCCAACCATCACCGTCTTGCGTCCGTTATCGACCATCGCCCGGTCGCCGGTCCGCGCGCCGACGAAAATCATGGCGAGGCCGACAAATACCGGATAGAGGCCCCACAAATACGACCAGCTCTCGAAATGGCCGGTCGCGTTCTGATACCACAGGATCAGGCCCGTACCGCCGATCACCGCCCCCGGAAATGCCGCCGGAGCCGCGCTGCGACCGCCCAAAACGGCGATAGCCAGCAATACCAGACCGGGCAACAGGATGTAGAATGGCCATTCAAAGGCCCCGAAAAAACGGCCAACGAGGCCGAATGCGCCGCCGAAAACATCCCAGACGCTGAATCCGAAGACCTGTCCGAAGAGAAACAGGATGCCCAGCCCAATCAAAATGACTGCGCCGATGACGCGTCCGGAATCTCGCTGTGAACCTTGCATGGTGTGGTTCTCCCCACTGATTGCTCGGTCTGTTCACGCATCTATACGCAGCGCTCTTATGCAAAGTTGCATGCCTCGCCAGCGCCCGATTAAACTCTCCCGCTGCTGAGATTTTGCCATCACCAAGGATGACCGAATGCCTTTTGCGGAGCTTTCAACCGGCGCGCGCCTGCACTATGAAGACGTTGGCGAGGGTGAACCGCTGATTGCCATTCACGGGATGCTGGGAACGGCGCGCCTGCATCTGGGCCGCGTGATCGACTGGCTGAGCGCAGACTTTCGCGTCATCGGCCCAACCATGCGCGGTTACGGCGAATCCACGCCCAAACCGCGCGATTTCCCCCTCGACTTTTATCACCGCGATGCCCGCGACGTGCTGGCGCTGATGGACGCGCTGGGGATCGAACGCGCGCACGTGCTCGGCTATTCCGATGGCGGTGAGATCAGTCTGGTACTGGCGGGCATGCAGCCGGAGCGCTTTCTTTCTGCGACGGCGTGGGGCGCGATCGGTTATTTCGGGCCAGACATACGCCCGGTCGTACAACGCATGTACCCGGCGACATGGCTCTCGCAGGAACAGATGGAGCGGCATGGAATCCCCAACGCGGATGCCTTCGCGCTCGGCTGGATTCGCGCCGCCCGGCACATCATCGATTCAGGCGGCGACGTGAGTCTGAGCCTCGCGCCCAACATCACCTGCAAGGTGCTGCTCATGCTCGGCGTGCGCGACACGCTCAACCCGGAGGCCTATGGTCGCGTATTCATCGACAAAGTGCGCGACGGCCGGCTGGTGATGTTCGACAGCGGGCATCCCATTCATGAGGAACAGTGGGAGCGTTTTAAAGAGGTCGTCGGAGAGTTTCTGGCACAGGTGCGGGAACGACGCTGAGGTCATGTTTTCATCCCTGCCCCTTCAGCCCGACCAACGGCTGAGGGGGCAGGGAAATGAAGAAACTCGCCCTACTGCAAAATCTGGTCGATCTCTTCGAGCATGTCCGGCGGGATTTTGACGTCGGCGGCCTTAACGTTCTCCTCGATCTGGGAGACCTTCGTCGCGCCGGTGGTGCCGCGGCTGACGCCCGTCTGCCGCAGCAGCCACGCCAGCGCCAGTTGCGCGCGGGTCACGCCCAGCCGGTCGGCCAGTGGCTTGAGGCGGCGCACCCGTTCGACGTTTTCCGGCGTCATCATGCGCTCTTTGGCCCACGGTTCCTTGGCAAAGCGCGATCCTTCCGGCACGCCATCGTCGTATTTGCCGGTCAGCATGCCATAGGCCAGCGGAGACCACGGCACAAGGCCGATGCCGTTGGGTCCGGTCACCGGCAGAATTTCACGCTCGACACGATGCCGGAACAACATTGAATATTGCGGCTGGTCGGTCTGCGGCTTGGGCAGATTGTGGCGTTCGCAGATACGCAGCGCCTCGGCAATCTGATAGCCTTCCCACTCCGACGTTCCCCAGTACATGACCTTGCCCATGTGGATGAGGTCAGCCATGGCCCGCGCCGTCTCAAGAATTGGGGTTTCGGGGTCCGGGCGATGGCAGAAATAAATGTCGACGTAATCTGTCTGCAAGCGTTCGAGGCTCTTATCAATACTCTCCAGAATGTGCTTGCGCGACAGGCCGCGGTCGTTGACATCATCGCTCATCTTGCCGAAGACCTTGGTTGAAATGACGAGCGTGTGGCGCGGAAACTGCTTGAGGATTTCGCCCATTTGTCTTTCAGCGCCGCCATACCCATAGACGTCGGCAAGATCGAAGAAGTTGACGCCCAGCTCATAAGCACGCTCGACCACGCGCCGCGCCTCGTCTTCGGCGACCTTCCCTTCGCCGAAGTTGATCCAGCCGCCAAGCGAGATAACACTCACTTTCATACCGGCGTCGCCTAAACGTCGATATTCCATCGTTGCTCCTCTGTTCGATTGTTCAGTACGAGCTTGTGCAAAGCCAGAAATGGCCCGAAGAAACATACCACTAATCGAAATCGGTGGGCCAGTCGGGATGCCGCCGGTGCTCGAAGAAGCGGTGAATCTGCGCTGCGGTCACCCGCCCGACCGATAATTCCGGCAGCGCATCTTCGGCGAACCAGCCGCACTCCTCGGTTTCGACATTCGGCACAAGCTGGTGCTCCTCGCTGACAAGCTCGCACAGAAAGAAAACCTTGTAGGCGTGAAAAATGTATGGCGGGTGATCGTGCTTGTTGCGGTCGTAGAGCGCCAGCAGCTTGACCGCGCGCGCCTGATAGCCGGCCTCCTCCTGAATCTCGCGCTCAACGGCCTGCGCGGGCGACTCGCCGACGTCGGCCCAGCCGCCCGGCAGCGTCCAGCGCCCGTTGTCCAGCTTTTCGCGCACCAGCAGCACCCGGTCGGCCCGAAAGACGACCCCGCGCACATCGACCTTCGGCTTGGCATAGCCGGCCCTGTGTCCCGCCCTTCCCAGTACCCCTCGAACCCTCCGGCCCCTCCCCGCCGCCACCATCCACCGGGCG
>QGUR01000120.1 GCA_003242205.1 Chloroflexota bacterium
CGACCGCTCCCTTGCCCGTCAACACGGCGTTCGGCACGATGATGAACTGCCCGGCAGGTTGCAGGACACGGTTCACTTCGCGCAGCGTTTCCGGCGCAATGATGAACTCGGCGGGAAACGTGCTGATCACGGCGGCAAATACGCCCGACCGGTACGGCAACGCCTGCGCCATTCCCCGCGACAGCCGAACCGGCATGTTTTGTGACGCCAGCTTGCGGCGCGTGATCGCCGCCATATACGGCGACAGATCGTGACCGAACGCCTTATAGCCACGCCGGTTCAATTCCAGATGCAGATTGCCCGTTCCGTAGGCCAATTCGAGTACCGGGTCACCGGCGGAGGCTTTGAGATGCCTGAGCGCCGTACGGCCCCAGCAGCCCCATTGCCCCAGCGAAACGATCTGGCTGACGAGGTCGTAGGTAAACGCGAATTCGTTATAGAGCAGCCGGAATCCGAACCGGATCAGCCCAGACCAGACCCGTTTGGCCGCCGGTGTCATGGTGTCTGATCACCTCTGTTGTTGCACGGCAAGGCGGCTTCCTTATCGTCCCAGCGCAGCCAGAATCTTGTCGGGATTGTCGGTGATGATGCCCACGACGCCGAGACGGGCCAGTTCGACAGCCCGCTCCGGTTCATTGACCGTCCAGGTATTGACCACATGCGAGTCGGCGCGCGCCTTTTCCATGAGCGCCGCATCGACCAGTGTATGACGGGGATGGATGGCCTGATGCGGCACGCTGGCGATGGTCGCCCATTCGGATGCCGGCGTGTCGGTGTCGTAGAGAAAAGCGATTGGAACTTCGGGCATGACCTCGTGAAAATTCTTGAGGACCTGCGCGCTGAATGAGGAGACGAGAACACGGCGGCTCATTCCATGCCTGCGAATACAGTCGGCGACCGCGCGCTCCGTTCCGGGGATCATGCGTTCGTCGGCCTTAATCTCGACATTAATCAGCAGCTTCCGGCCCACCGCTTCGAAAACTTCATCCAGCGTGGGAATCTGGACGCCGCGATATGCCTCAAACTGGTAGCTGGCGTCCAGTTCGCGCAGTTCGGCAAAGCTTTTCTCAAATACATAACCGCTGCCATCTGTCGTATGGTCAACGGTTGCATCGTGCAGAATGACGAGTTGCTCGCCGCCCGCGCACAGCCAGACGTCCAGTTCGATACCATCCGCACCCTGCGCCGCCGCTAATTCAAAGGCGGGTAGCGTGTTCATTGGCGCATAGGCGCTCGCTCCGCGATGGCCCAGAACCAGCGTTTGTCCACCCCACATTTCTTCCAGAATGTTTGTCATTGCGACCCTCGAAGCAATGTAACCATTCCCCAATGGCGCTGCATTGTACCGAGAGCCGGCAAACTGTAAAAATAAAACTGCCCGCCGGATTTATGAAAAGGCGGGCAGTCTGGGGATCTCGACCGGCGATCAGCCGGGAACGGCTACCTGAATCTGGCCGTCCTGAATGCGAACCGGATACGTCTTGACGGGAATAATGGCCGGTGGCGCCAGCACTTCGCCTGTGCGGATGTCAAAGTTAGCCCCGTGCTTGGCGCATTCAATCGAGTATCCGCGCAGAGTCCCTTCAGACAGCGGGTATTCCTCGTGGGTGCAACAGTCCTCAATGGCATAGTATTCGCCGTCGACATTAAAGACGACGACCCAGTGACGCCCATATTCGAAAACCAGCCGCTCACCGGGGGGCAGGTCTGCTGCCGGGGCGACGGTCACAAAATCGGTGGCTTCGGTCATTCTTCGTCCTCATTCTGCATCCGCTGCCAGTCCGCCAGCCCGTAGGCTCCGACTTTCAGCGCTTTCAGGGACAGCAGCGCGCACTTGATGCGGTTCATCGACAGTGAAATGCCGAGCATTTCGAAGATGTCTTCCTTGGTGATCTGCCGCGCTTCTTCCAGAGTCATGCCCAGAATGCGCTCGCCCAGCATCGACGCCGACGCCTGGCTGATGGCGCAGCCTTCACCATCCCACCCAACCGCGACGATGCGATTGTTTTCGTCAACGCGCATTGTCAGGCGCAGACGGTCGCCGCACAACGGGTTCGTTGCTTCGAAATCAATATCGGCCGGTTCGAGCAGTCCGCGATTACGCATGTTGCGACTATGGTCGAGGATGTTCTCGCGGTACATATCGTCAAACATCAGCCCCTCCGGTGTCTCCGGCTGCGATTATAGCGCAAACGTCATTCGCGCCTTGATAAGTCCATTCGCCAGCGCGTCGATTTCTTCAAAGGTGTTGTACAGGTAATAGCTGGCTCTGGCCGAAGCCGGGATGCCGAAGAAATCATGCAGAGGCTGCGCGCAGTGATGCCCGGCGCGAATGGCAACGCCTACGCTATCGAGAATCTGCGCTATGTCGTGCGGGTGAACGCCGTCCAGCGTAAAGGACGTCACACCGGCACGCTGCGCCACGTCCGGTCCGTAGAGCGTGATGCCCGGAATTTCGGCCAGACGTTCCAGCGCGTATTCGGTCAGGGCATGCTCGTGCGCCTGTATTTTGTCCATGCCAAGGGCGGACAGATAATCGACCGCCACACCCAGACCAATCGCCTGCGCGATGGATGGCGTTCCTGCCTCGAATTTGTACGGAAGCTCGTTCCACGTGCTGCCTTCGAGCGTGACACGCGAAATCATGTCGCCGCCACCCATCCACGGCGGCATGGCTTCCAGCAGTTCGCGCTTGCCATAAAGCACGCCGATGCCGGTGGGGCCGGCCATCTTGTGGCCACTGAAGGCCAGAAAATCGACATCGAGCGCCTGCACGTCGAGCGGCATATGCGGCGCGGATTGGGCCGCATCGACAAGGATCAATGCGCCCGCTTCGTGTGCCTGCCGCGCCATATCGGCCACCGGATTGATCGTACCAAGCACGTTGGAAACATGCATAACCGTGACCAGCCGCACCGGTTCCTCGCGCAGCAGCCGCGCATACTCGTCCAGATCCAGCGTGCCGTCAGGCAATACCGGGACGAACCGCAACGTGAAGCCGATTTGCTCGGCGAGTATCTGCCACGGCACGATATTGGAGTGATGTTCCATGACCGTGGCGACGACAACATCTCCGGGCCGCAGGTTCGCTCTGCCCCATGTATTGGCGACGAGGTTGATCCCTTCGGTTGTGCCGCGTGTGAAGATAATCTGCCGCCTGCTCGGCGCGTTGATGAATTTTTTGATCTTAATGCGTGCCGTCTCGTAGGCCATCGTCGCCGCTTCGCTCAGCTTGTGAACGCCGCGATGCACGTTGGCGTTATAAGTCCGGTAGTATTCATCCAGCGCTTCGATCACCTGACGTGGCTTCTGGCTTGACGCGGCGTTATCCAGATAGACAAGCGGCACGCCTGGATGATGTTCGTGAGCGAGGATCGGAAAGTCCGCGCGCACGGCTTTGACGTCGTAAGGATATAAGCGGTCCATCTGTGTCATTACTCAGCCTTTTTCGTAAACGTCGCCACGGGCGCGACTGCACGAACCAGCAAAAAGGCGCGCCCCAATTATTCGGGAACGCGCCTCCAGAGTTCAATAGGGCAAAACCGAGACTATTCCCGGCCGACGATCTTGCGATCCAGTGCGGCGCGCAGCCGCTCGCGCACGCGCTCAAACGGAATGCGCTCCAGCAATTCGTCGAAGAAGCCTTCGATGACCATCAGTTCGGCTTCCGCGCGAGGAATGCCGCGGCTCATGAGATAGAACACCGGCTCTTCCTCAAGCGTACCAAAGGTTGCCGCGTGCGTGCAGCGCACGTCATCGGCTTCAATTTCCAGCCCCGGAATGCCGTCCATGCGGGCTTCATCGCTGAGCAGCAGATTCCGGCTGGCCTGGAAGCCATCGATCTTCTGCATTTGCGGCAGCGACTTAATCATGCCCTGCCAGACGGTACGCGCGCGATCTTTCGCCGCGCCTTTGAATAACAGGTCACTGGTAGTCAGCGGGGCATTGTGGATTTGCTGCGTGTCGTGGTCGAACAGTTGGTCGTGGTCGGCGAAGAACATGCCGGACATACGACCGAAAGCGCCCTGACCGTCCAGTTCCATTTCGAGATACTGTTTCACGACCTGACCGCCCATCGTGCCGACGATCCAGTCGAGATTGGCGTCGCGGCCAACGCGCGCGCGCTGGTGGTGGAACTCAAACGTTTCGCGGTTCCAGTCCTGCAGCGCCACGTACTGAAGATTGGCGTTGTCGCCTACCAGTAGCTCGGTTGCGCCGATGTAAGCCGAATGCGCGTCGGTTTCCGCCGAGAGATAATCGACCAGCACGGTGGCTTGCGAGCCATCCTCGGCCACGACCAGCATGTGGCCCAGGCTTGCGCCCGGCCGGGTGTTATAGATCACGACATGCATCGGGAGCTGCGCCGCTACGCCACGAGGCACGTAGACAAAGACGCCATATGTCCACAGCGCGGCATGGAGCGCGGCGAATTTGCCGTCACCCGGCAGCACCGCCTGCGTCATCAAGCGAGGGCGCACAATCTCGGTATGTTCGCGGCACGCGGTTTGCAGATCGGTGAAAATAACGCCCTGCGCCTTCAGCGCTTCCGGGATTTCATAGTGTACGATCTTGCCGTCAACGAAGACGATGAACCCGCCCTGTTCCTCGCCGGACAGCGGTTCAAGGTTTTCCTGCGGCACGATATCAAGACTCGCGCCGTTCGCTTCCACAATCGGGCTCGCCTGATCCCAGCGGATATGGCGATAATCGGTGCGCCGCCAGTCCTCGTCTTGCAGCGACGGCATCGGCATTTCTTCGTAGAGCTCCCACGCGGCGAGGCGGCTTTCGCGCAGCCACTGAGGCTCGTTATAACGCTCGCTCAGCGCTTCGACATCGGCCTGCGTATAGACCGGCGACTCAGGCGCCATTGTACGGCGTTGTCTCACAACAACCACAGAACCATTCTCCTCGATTAGCGGTTAGCAGGCGCGCCCGGCATGGTCGCGCGCGAACGCGCCTGATCTCGTCTGTAACGTGCGGGGCAGATTAGCCGATAGAGCCTTCAAGCTGAATCTGGATCAGCCGGTTCAGTTCCAGCGCGTATTCCATCGGCAGTTCTTTCACCAGCGGCTCGATGAAACCGTTGACGATCATGGCGTTGGCCTCGTCTTCGCTCAGACCGCGGCTCATCGCATAGAACAACTGATCCTCGCCAACACGGCTGACCGAAGCCTCATGGCCCATCGTCACGCGCTTGGCGTCAATCTCGATGGTGGGATACGTGTCGGAACGGCTGCGGTCGTCCAGCAGCAGCGCGTCGCAAACGACGTTGCTCTTGACATCATCCGCGCCCTCAACGACTTTGAGAAGGCCGCGATAGCTGGCGCGCCCGCCGTCCTTGCTGATCGACTTGCTGATGATCTGGCTGGTGGTTCTCGGCGCAAGATGGGTGATCTTCGCGCCTGCGTCCTGGTGCTGGCCGCGACCGGCAAACGCAATCGACAGGACCTCACCATGCGCGCCTTCACCCTTCAGGATGACCGCGGGATACTTCATCGTCAGTTTGCTGCCCAGATTGCCGTCAACCCACTCCATCGTGGCGTTCTTCTCGGCAACCGCGCGCTTGGTGACAAGGTTGTAAACGTTGTTCGACCAGTTCTGGATGGTCGTATAGCGGCAGCGACCGCCTTCCTTGACGATGATCTCGACGACGGCGCTGTGCAGACTGTCTTCGCTGTAGGTCGGCGCTGTGCAGCCTTCGACGTAGTGGACGTAAGCGCCTTCATCGACGATGATCAGCGTGCGCTCGAACTGGCCCATGTTCTGTGTGTTGATGCGGAAATAGGCCTGCAGCGGCATCTCGACGCGCACGCCCTTGGGCACATAGATGAACGAGCCGCCCGACCACACCGCGCTGTTGAGCGCTGCGAATTTGTTGTCAGCAGGCGGAACCACGGTGCCGAAGTACTCGCGGAACAGGTCTTCATGCTCGCGCAGCGCCGAGTCGGTGTCCATGAAAATGACACCTTTTTGTTCGAGGTCCTTGCGGATGCTGTGGTAGACGACCTCGGATTCATACTGCGCTGTCACGCCCTGCAGGAATTTCTGCTCGGCTTCGGGAATGCCCAGACGGTCAAACGTGCGTTTGATGTCTTCGGGTACTTCGTCCCAGCTCCGGCCCGGCCTTTCAGACGCGCGCACGAAGTAATAGATGTCATCGAAGTTGATGTCGTTGAGGAGCTTGCTACCCCACTGGGGAATCGGCTTGCTCATGAAGATTTCGTACGCCTTGAGACGAAACTCCGTCATCCAGGCGGGCTCATTCTTCATTTCGCTGATCTGGCGAACGATATCGGCGTTCAGGCCCTTTTGGCTCTTGAACGCGTATTTCTCGGGATCGCGAAAGCCGTACTTCTCGTCATAGGCGCTGCGAACGCTCTTAAGCTGCGCTTCGTCGGCGGTAAGCTGCTTTTCGCTCCGAATCAGATCGGTCATTGGATTCTCCTCGAGCTTCAATTACTCAGCGGCGCCGTACTTTTCGCGCACCCATTCGTAGCCAGCTTCTTCCAGATGAAGCGCAAGTTCGGGACCACCGGTCTCAACAATCTGGCCATCGTACATCACATGGACGAACTCAGGCTTAATGTAGTTCAGGATACGCTGATAGTGCGTGATGACGAGCACACCAAGCTCCGGCCCGCGCAGGCGTTCCACACCTTCAGACACAACGCGCAAGGCGTCGATGTCGAGACCGGAGTCGGTTTCATCAAGAATTGCGATCTTGGGGCGCAAAACCGCCATTTGCAGAATTTCGGCGCGCTTCTTCTCGCCGCCGCTGAAGCCTTCGTTCAGATAGCGCCCGGCAAAGGAATGATCCATGCCAAGCTGATCCATCTTCTCGCGCATCAATTTGCGGAATTCGGAAACGGAAATGCCCTTGCTATCAGGGTCTTCAGCTTTCATGCGGGCGTTGATGGCCAGACGGAGGAAGTTGGCGAGCGTCACGCCGGGAATGGACACAGGATACTGGAATGCCAGGAACAGGCCGGCGCGGCTACGCTCATCTGGCTCAAGCTCCATCAGATCCTGACCATCGAAAATGATCTGACCCGCAGTTACTTCATATGCCGGGTTGCCCATCAGCACGTTCGCCAGCGTGCTCTTGCCTGACCCATTCGGCCCCATCAGCGCGTGGACTTCACCCTGCTTGATGGTCAGATTGACGCCGCGCAGAATCGGCTTTTCATCGATAGCAACATGCAGGTTGCGGATTTCCAGTGCAGCACCCATTACGGCTCATCGCTCCTCATGATGTTTAATGGCTGTTAAATCTCAATTGTACCCACAGGTACAAACATCCGTTAGTATAGCAGCCGCTCCGGTGGGTGTCAATATTTTTATGATATTCGCTATAAAAATTGACGCGCTTTGTCGGCTATGCTACCATGGGCGTGGAATCGGACGAACAATACAGGCAGGGAACAGGCCGCATGACCGATCAGGTACAGAACAGGGAAGAGAGCCTTCGTGAAGCCCTTCGCGTCGTCATTGACCCCGAAATCGGTATGAACGTCGTCGAGCTGGGGCTGATACGGGGCATCGAGATTCACGAGGATCGCGCCCATATCACAATGATCATGACCACACCGTTCTGTCCCTACGCGCCACAGCTTCTGGAACAGGTGCGCCGTACCGCGCAGGAATTTCTTAACCTGCCCACGACCATTGAGATGGGGCTCGAAATGTGGGACCCGTCGATGATGGAAGATGGCGCCGCGGACGACTGGGGCCTATTCTAAACCTTCCGGAGCGGGCCGTCGAGCATGATTGCCGGCGGCTGTGCGCGTATCTTCAAACGGCGACAGCGCAACAGCGGGGCCTCCGCTTGAGATAGCCCCGCTGTTTCCCATTTCCACACTTTTCCAGGCGAACGCCGGCCTCAGCGATGTTTGGGCCGGTTGTTCATGATCCACTCGCGCGGGTCGATGTAGTTGCTGAACATGGCGTCGTAGTTCTTGCCCGGCCAGTGGTTGGGTGTCGTCTCGAGAATCGTCGTGGGGCTAAGGTCGAAATGCAGGTGGTAGGCGTAGACGCCGAACGCATTGCCGACCTTTGCTATCTGTTGACCCCGTGTGACGCGCTGCCCGACCTGCACCACCATGTCCTCGACATGCGCATAGCGCCCATAGAGAACGAGGCCGCCCGGCTCCAGCGGGTCGTGGCGAATGATGATGACATTGCCCCAGACCGGCAAACGGGCGGCAAACGTCACAACGCCGCTGGCGGCCGCGTAAACCGGCGCATGTGCGTCGGCGTCTCGCGGCAGGTTGAGGTCCGCCCCGGTGTGATAGGCCTCCGATGGCGTGCCGATGAAATACAGCTTGCCGAAGGGGCTGGCGTCATACCATTTACCCGGCCAGACGTCGTCGCTGCGCCGCTCTTCCAGCGTGCCGATTGGCGGATCAAATCCATCGGCTAAATGGCCATCGGACGGGCCGCCGGGCGCGACCACTCGCCGCCAGCGAATAGCGTCAAACGCAATTTCGCGTCCCGTTTCTCCGGTCAGGTCGTTGAGGAAGATCGTGCCGGCATTGATAGCGTCCTTGTCGATCTCGAAAACACCGAGCTTCACCCACGTGTTCCGGTTAGCTTCCTGATTGATCGGCACGATCAATTCACTGCTCGCGCCTTTGACGCCGTGGATCTTGAAGCGGGCGTTCCGCGTCGTCGCATGGCGCGCCGGCACAAACGTCGCAATTTCATACTGTCCCGATTCGCTGATCGGGTTGTACCAGCGGATCGCCACCTTGCTCGTTTGCGCTTCCGTGGGCTTGTAGTACACGGTCCAGCCCCACGTGCCCTGAAAGGTGGATAGTTCCTGCTTGTCGGTGTGAACCCAGACGCTGAAGCCCGGATCTCCGGGCCGGACGACCACCTCGTCGGTGTATTGTTCCTCAGGCGGCGCTGTTGGCGGAACCGTTGGCGGCGTGCTGATCTCAATTGGCTGGTTGATGGCCCCGAACTGCGCCGGGCCGATGACGCCGAGCCGCCACCAGCTTACACCGGGAGCGCCATGCTTCTTCGTGGCAAGCGTGTGCGCTTCACGCATTTCATTCACGTTGGAATCGCCCTGAAGCGCCGGGATGATGGGCCGGCCATATCCACCCCAGACCCGGAACGTTTCTTCGAGCACTTCTTCCGGTGTGCGCCGGAAGGTCGTCCAGTAGTCCTGTGGGTGAATGCTGTTGATGAAGGGATACCATTCCAGCGGATAAATGCCCTCGTAATGACGCGGTCTGGGATCGACCGTCATGCCGAGGTGAAACGTCCCGGGAATGGCGCGGCGAATCCGCAGCATGAAGGGACGGATGCCTTCTTTGCCGCCGAGCCAGAAACCATCATAGGGTTCCACATCCAGAATCATGGATTTGACGCCGGGCCGCAGACACGCCTGTATGATGAGGTCGGTTTCGCGGACGAGGTCCGCCCCTCTTGGCACGCACCAGGCGTGAAATTCAAGGCCATACTTCTGTAGCGTAGACACCCAGCGGTCAATGCTGGCCGGGCCGTCGATGGCGAGGCTGCGTTTGCTGTCCCAGTAACCCATCCACTGCGCGCCGGTCGAAGGCGTATAGTCGCTCGTTTTGACGAAGACCGACGTCACATGAGGAGCGTATTTTTTGATATTCTGACAGACTTCCTCGATGCTGTTTTCGGCGATTGAATCGCCACGCCAGTGCCAGATGGCGACCTTATTATCATACGGCGTAGCGATCCAGGGCTGATTGGGCGGTGAAACCGGCAGATCATCAAAAGTGACGACCGATGTCGACCCCCAGCCTGCGTTGCCATACTGCTCGATCCATATCCAGCCGTCGGCTCGTTTGGTCGCGGGATAGTAGGTCACAACCGAATGATTACGAATATCGCCAATGTCTTCGTAATGTGTGCCAGGGCCAGCGCGAAGATTCATGTACGTCGCTTTAGTGCGCGCTAGGGCAACTCTCGGCGTACCGGCGGGCGTCGGTTTTGGGACAGGAGGCGGGTAGTTGGTCATTCGCGACTCCACAATGAGGACGCCAGGATGGAAAGGTATATTTTCAGTAAGTAAATAATAACATTAGCGCAACGAATTAACACTGGCAATCCGTCAATACTTTGCAAACACTCGCTGCTCAATACTTTCCTGTCCGACCGCCTTGCCAGCCAACCGGATGCAGTGCCCGATCGAGCTGCGCCCATAGCCGCCGCGCATCTGCATCGTCCAACCGGATGGTCCACGTAAAGACGTCGCTAGCGCCAAGTATGTAGAGCAGGCCATCTTCACGTCGCTCGAGGGTGACGTGCGTCGTGATCCCCGGTTCATCAATTGGAGACAGCGGCGCGGTCGCGACGAGCGCCGTCATACGCCTGGCCTGTTCGGGAAACAGGTGTCTGGTCAGGTGAAACCAGAGCATGCGGGTAGCGCCATACGTCAGGACGCAGCTAAACGCCCGCGCGTTCTCCGTACCTCCGTCGAGTATGACCGCGTGATCCGAGGGCTTTACTTCCACTGAAAACTCTCGCGTCACGCCGTGGGCATCAATTTGCTGTGACATACGTGTTTCTTCAAAGCCCTTCTAACGCGTGATATGAATCGACCCGGAGCCGGGTATCACTTCACCGATAATGGCGGCCTGTTCGCCACTGGCTTCCAGCGCCTCGACCAGTCCGTGCGCGGCATCTGGCGGCAGCGCCATAAGCAACCCGCCGGATGTCTGTGGGTCGTAGAGTAGATTCAATTCCCATTCCTCAAGCGCAGTTGAGGACTGCACCCACGGCGCAAAATAAGCGCGATTGCGGGCGGTTCCGCCGGGAACCATGCCGCGCTGCGCGTAATCCACGGCTCCGGGCAGCCAGCGCAGGCTCGAAAGCGACAGGCGTAGATCGACCTGGCTGAGATGGGCCATCTCGTGGCCATGGCCGATCAGGCTATAACCCGTAATATCGGTCAGCGCGTGCGCGCCGAACAACCGCGCCTGCCGGGAGGCTTCCCGGTTAAGGCGCAGCATGCTGGCAATCGCCGCGTCTACGTGTGCTGCGTCCGCCGCTTCACGTTTCAGCGCGGTCGTGACGACGCCGCTGCCGAGCGGCTTGGTCAACACGAGGACGTCACCCGCCTTCGCGCCGCCTTTGGTCATCATCGCCTGTGGATCGACCGTGCCGGTCACGGCTAGCCCGTATTTCGGCTCACGGTCGCTGACCGAATGCCCTCCGGCGATGACCGCACCTGCTTCGCGGACTTTTTCAGCGCCGCCGCGCAGAATCTCCGTCAGGATGCTCATGTCCAGCCCGTCCGGAAAGGCGACCAGATTGATGGCGAACAGCGGCTCGCCGCCCATCGCATAAATGTCGCTCAGCGCGTTGGCAGCAGCGATGGCGCCGAAGGCATACGGATCGTCCACAACCGGCGGGAAAAAATCGACCGTGGACACAATGGCACGATCCGGCGTCAGGGAATAAACAGCCGCATCGTCGGGCGCGAGCAGGCCGACGAGAAGTTGCGGATAATCTTCGGTTGGAAAGAGATTGGCTAAGGGGCGCAGAACCTGCGCCAGGTCTCCAGGACCGAGCTTAGCCGCTCAACCTGCGCAAGCTGCCAGGGATGTCAGACGAATGTCTGCCATGGCTGCCTCCTCTCACGCCAGCGGACGATGTGTCAACTATAGCGCATCGCTAGATGATCACAACGGACTACGGTACTGATTTCAGGCGAAGGGCAGCCTCAGCCTTGCCAGTGTCCGGCGTGTCAGGTATACTTTTCTTGAGCACTTCGGGGTGTGGCGCAGCCTGGTAGCGCGCTTGCATGGGGTGCAAGAGGTCCCGGGTTCAAATCCCGGCACCCCGACATATTCGAGGCTCTCAGACGTGGCTTCCCGGCTGTATCTGAGAGCCTTTTGATTCTGATCCAGCGCTGTTCTCGCAGTGATTTTGCTTGCGCCATCTTCAACACAATTACCCTAACAAAACGGGGCGCTGTAGTATTCAAAAATCACAAATCGTGTTACACTAACAAAAGTTTCACCCGCTGACGGTTCGTTGCTACGGTGGAGTCGCTTCCGTGCCCGGTCCCACATTGACGTTCGCCTTTATCGTCGCCACACTTTATGGAGCGCTGTTTCACCTGATCGTCGGAGGGGATGCCCGGCGGCTTGCATTGTTTCTCCTTGCCGGCTGGTTGGGATTTGCAGTCGGGCATATGCTCGGTGTAACGCTTCAGATCGATATTCTGAATATCGGCGCTCTGCGCGTGTTTTCGGCGACGATTGGGGCGCTGATCGCGTTGATTGTGGCAGCGGCGCTGACCGCCCGCCAGCCGCGCAGACGGCTATCACGCTAAGGTTATCTATGGCCCAAAATCTGCCTCCGCCATATGTGAGTTCGACACCGCAACGTCCTGAGCC
>QGUR01000440.1 GCA_003242205.1 Chloroflexota bacterium
GTCCCAGTGGTAGAGCGTGACGAAAGGTTCGATGCCTGCTTCTAGCAGCGCGTCGACCAGACGGTCGTAATAGGCCAGCCCGGCCTCATTCACCGGGCCTGCGCCATCGGGAATGATACGTGGCCATGAGATGCTAAAGCGATAGGCGTTGAAACCGATCTGGCGGAGCAGGGCGATATCCTCGCCATAACGGTGATACGAGTCGCAGGCGACATCGCCGTTCGACCCATCGCGGATGTTGCCCGGTGTGTGGCTGTACAGGTCCCAGATGCTCGGCCCGCGCCCGTCCTCGCGGACAGCACCTTCAATCTGGTAGGCGGATGTTGCCGCGCCCCAGACGAAATCAGCAGGAAAACGAACGGTTGCCATGACGTGGAGCCTCCTTGTAGGTTGCGCGCAATGCGCGGTTCCGGCCTTCCTGACCGGTCTGTCTGGCAATTCCGCTACATAGTGTACCGCATTTGCACTGACCAGAACATTTGTGCTATGATAAGGCAACGATCATGGAGTTAAGGACCAACCGGATGTTAGCGAACAGGCTTGAAGACGTGAAAGGCATCCACGGCCTCACCTGTGTTCCGGATTACATCTCTGCTGCCGAAGAGCGGGACCTGCTGGAGCTGATCGACCGCAATCGCTGGTCCAGCGAGTTCAAGCGGCGGGTGCAGCATTACGGGTATCGCTATGATTACCGGCGGCGCAACGTGCCTGAATCGGGCTATCTGGGGATGTTGCCGGGCTGGCTTCAGGCGCTGGCCGAGCGGTTACAGTATGACGGCTTGATCGCCGAAACGCCCGACCAGTGCGTTATTAACGAATACCTGCCGGGTCAGGGAATCGCCACCCACGTCGATAGCATTCCCTGTTTTGGCGACACCGTGCTGGCGTTGAGCCTTGGTTCGTTCTGCGTGATGGAATTCAGTCACACGGCCTGTTCGCTGAAGCTGCCGGTGCTGCTCCAGCCGCGTTCGCTGCTCGTCATGACCGGGCAGGCGCGGTACAAATGGCGACACGGCATACCGGCGCGCAAGAGCGACCGCTATGAGGGTATGGTGTTCCCCCGGTCGCGCCGGGTGTCGATCACGTTCCGCAAAGCGCTGGTCGATATGGCCGTAGCGGCTTCGGAACTGAAATATGCCTGATGCAAAGAGCGTTTCCCGGCGGGCGCAGGACGGCGCTCGCTTTTTGATTTGCTGCGCGTTTAGTACGGGTTGGTCGGGCTGGCGGCGAGCAGTTCCTCCCGCATGACATCCAGCCACACGGCCAGACCGCGCCAGCGCCCGAACGGCGCGTAATGCGCGGCGATCTCGCGGTCGCTTGCGCTGACGCCGTTGTTCCACAGATCGCGGAACATGGCCCGGCATACGCTGTCCAGACCGAGTTCGTCGAAGCGGCCCAGCAGGCGCATCATCGCGCCGCTGGCATAGGGGCCAAAGCCTTTGAGCGACGTTAGCTGCCGGTAGACGTCCTTCGAGTCGAGCGCCGGATCGCGCCATGCCTCCGGGTTGATGCGTCTTTCCACCAGCGCAACTGCCAGATCATGCAGATAAGCTCCGCGATAGCCCGCGCGGACGTGTTCGTTTAACTGCCCCGCGTCGAGCGCCGCCACCTGTTCCGGCGTGGGAAAAGCATGCTGTCCATCGCGCGCGTCCCCAAGCGTCGTCAACCGGGAGACCATCTCTTTAGTCATGCGCCATGTGGTATTGGTTGTCAGCAGCGTTTTGGCGAGGTCTTCCCATTCGGTCGGCGAGGCCAGCATTCGCCCCGCGCCCGTTTCCGGGATCCACTCGTAACCCGGCACCGATCGGGCGATTTCGTAAAACTCGTCCAGCCGTCGATCGAAGCCGAGGCAGCGAGCCACCGCCGCGCGAATCTCGTCAATCTGTTCGGCGGACAGGTCATTATCGCTTTCGACCTCGACCAGTACCTCGTTGGGCGCAACGCCTTCGCGGATTTCCAGAACGACCAGCGTGCCGTCGCGCAGGCGCTCGACGCGGTGCAGAGCGCGACTGTCCTCCCGGTACGAGAACGGGCGCAGCACGCACCAGCCATGACTGAGCACCGTGGGCAGGAAGCGAAAATCGGGCGGCCCGGACAGGGTCAGGCGCGGCATCAGCTACCTCTCGATTGAACCTCTATAACCAGTGAAGCAAATTTAGATGGTTATAATGGGGTTGTCAAGCGGTGGAGCAGAGACGGCGGTCTACATCTGCGCGTGACGCCACATATTCTCCTGAATGATCTGAGACACGTCGGCGGCGGCGACCAGTTCGCCCAGAAAGCGCTCGACAACCTGCGGCGCGTTGAGATCAAGCGCGTATTGCAGATACGCCTCGTGATAAATCATGCCGCTCAGGAACGTCACCAGCACCTCATAGCGCCGTTCACGCGGGCCAAATATCCCTTCCGCTTCCAACTGCTTGAGCACGCGCAGGCACACACTGATCATCGCGCGGCGATAGGGCAACAGCGCCTCCTGCGCGTAATCCGCGCCGCCTTCGCTCGTCAGTTGCTGCTGCGCCTCATATAACTGGCGGCTGCGCCGGGACGCCACCGCGTTGACTTCGTCAAACAACGGGCGATAGGCATCGGGGCAGAAATACTCGCCCGCGCCGTAGCGCAACACCTGCCGCAGTTCGGAAAAGCTCAGGCCGTCGTACCAGCTATGGCGATACTTCTGGTACTGGGCGTGGGTCAGGCGGTCGAGCGCTTCTTCGGTATCGGCCACAATGCAAAAGTTAGCGAAATCCTCGGAGGCATGCAGCGCGAACAGATAGAACGTCTCGCCGGCGCGTTCGCGTTGAAGGCGCAGAAACGCGTTGCGCGCTGCGTCCAGCAGCAGCGTCGAAAAGTGGTCGTAGTCGAAAGGGAGTTGGAGAGCCATGTATCTAGTATAAGCCCGATGACGCGGGCTGTCCTCATATGGCTACGGGATTCGTCATCCGTGCTGGAGAACCCAGGCCTGTCGCCGAGGGGAGGGCCGGCCAAAAAAACCCCTT
>QGUR01000441.1 GCA_003242205.1 Chloroflexota bacterium
CGGCCTTACTCATCAAGTAAAATGCCCGCCCCAAATCCCGGGGGCCGGGCGCCAGGCAGGGCAAGAAACTGGTTTCGGGCAGCGAGAGCAGCAGCGGCAGGATGCCGAATTCGCCCGCCATCGGCTGCCAGACCGTTTTGGTGACGAACTCGACCAGATCGACCTGCCCGCTGGTGAAGAACAGCAACGACTCGCTGCCGAGCACGAACAGAATGCCGGCGGTCGTGAAGATCGAAGCGACACCGCACGCCATCAGGAACAGCCTGATGAGGCGTTCGCCATATCTGGGTTTGGATGTCAGAACGAGTGGGGTATCAGGATACGAGTCGAGGCCAGCAGTTTCGGGCAATGCTTCGCGCGCGATGTCGAGTTCCGTTTGCATGAGGCAGCCCTGATCTATGCCTGTAATTCGCAAGTTCCAGCCTTTCAACCACATGCTACCATGAGCGGACAGGCAAGGGGAGACACATAACATGTCTTCTCCCAAATCTTAACATCCACATAATCTAGCCGGCGGCTTCGGCTTCTCCTTCGGCTTGAAGGGCTTCCAGCAGGTCTGCCGGTATCTGATCAGTCAACCCTTGCGCCAGCAGCAGGCGTGCTTTGGCCACGTTCAGTGCCTCGACGCTGGTCGGGAAGTAACCGACGTCGATGATGACTTCGTTGACGTGGCTCAGGTAAAAGTTGATGAAATCGCCGACCTGCGGTTTCTCGTTGATGATGCCGGCGTCGCTGTACATGAACAGCGGACGGCTGAGCGGATAGCTGTTGTCTTGCGCCGTTTCTTCCGTCGGCTCGACGCCGTCGATGATTAGCGCTTTCAGGTTGTCCGCATTTTCCTGATAGTAGGCATAGCCGAAGTAGCCGATGGCATACGGGCTTGCCTGAACGCCGGCCACCAGCACATTGTCGTCTTCGCTCAACTGGATATTCGGCGCGTTCAGCAGCGCCGCGGCGGCATCGTCGCCGTCCAACCCGCCCACGCCCTCAAAGACCGCCTCGACGAAGTAATCGAACGTGCCGCTATCGGAACCGGGGCTGAAAAGCTGGATCGGCTCGGCGGGCCACTCAGGGTTGACGCCGGCCCATGTACCGGCCTGCCCGCTGAAAATCTGATACAACTGTTCCAGCGTGAGTTCATCGACAAAGTCGTTTCTGGCGCTGACGACAACCGTCAGGGCATCTGTGCCGACGCGAAATTCAATCGGCTCGCGGCCAATGGCGCGGCAAGCCTCGATTTCTTCCTCCGTAATGA
Organism: Chloroflexota bacterium; assembly: GCA_003242205.1. Classification (GTDB taxonomy): domain Bacteria; phylum Chloroflexota; class Anaerolineae; order Aggregatilineales; family Phototrophicaceae; genus ZC4RG36. The sequence continues at coordinate 1,256 of QGUR01000441.1, forward strand.
CGCGGCTGGCATTCGCAATATCGATTTCGCCCGCCACACAGAACCGCTCCAGCCCCGCGCCGCTTCCGACGCTGGCGATCGTGATGTTGCCCATGTAACCTTCGTCGCGGAATAGCTCGGCCACCGCCTCGCTAAGGGGGAACACGGTCGAGGAACCCGCAATATTAATATCGCCTTCGACCACCAGCGGGTCGACTGCGGGCAGAATGATCGGCTCGACTTCGGTGGCCGCTTCCTGCGCCAACGCAGCCAGCGGTAGCGCCAACGACAACATCACACCAGCCCGGATAACTTTCTTCAACATGCGGTAACTACTCCCCTGTATAAGTTTCTCTGGCATTCGAATTGCGGCCGGTTCCCAGCTTTCACCAAACAGCATAAGCGCCGGTCGTTAACGCAGGCTATTTCCCGTTTTAAGAGACCGGGCAGCGATGGTTAAGGACATTTAAACCTCTGCGCGCCGAACGCCTGTGCTATAATGGGCAGGCTTGGCGCAACACCCAAACGGGCGATACACTTGTAGTCTGGGATGTTCAGGAGCAGATTGCGTGACCCCAGTCAACCGCGTGGGTGTGCTGGCACACCCAACTCGCCCACAGACCGCCCCCATTGCCGAACAGATCGCGCATTCGCTGGAAGCTCAGGGCATTGACGTCTGGTTGCTGACGAACTGGAAGCCGGAGGAAGCCATCGAGCGCATGCCGGGCACGGAAATGGTCATCGCCATCGGCGGTGATGGCGCCATGCTGCGCTCGGCGCGGGTATGCGCGCCGTTCGCCGTGCCGGTGCTGGGCGTCAATATGGGCCATCTCGGTTTTCTGACCGAAATTCAGGGGCCAGAGGCATGGGACGCGGCGATGCGGGAGCTGCTTGACGAGCGCTACTGGGTTGAAAAGCGCATGATGATCGACGTGTCGGTCTGGCGCGATGGGGTGCAGATCGAGTGCGGCGAAGCGTTGAACGAAGCGGTGATCGGCCGGGGCAATGTCACGCGGCTCGTGCGGGTACAGGTGATTATCGACGGCGAATGGGCCACCACTTACACGGCGGACGGCCTGATTATCGCCACCGCGACCGGATCGACCGCCTATGCTCTGGCAGCCGGGGGGCCAATTCTGCCGCCTGAACTACGAAACATACTAATCGTTCCGGTCGCGCCACACCTGAGTCTCGACCGGCCAATGGTCTTGCCAGAGGGTGCGGTCGTGGATGTCATCGTGTCGGAGCAGACGCATTCCGATACGGTGGTGGCGGTCGATGGCGAACTGCTGACGCCACTCACGGTAGGTGACCGCGTGACCATTCAGGCCAGCGAGCACATCAGCCGTTTCATCCGCCTGCGCGAACCGACGTATTTCTACCGCTCGCTGCTGGACCGGTTGGAACCGCAGGTGATACAGCCGCCCGCGCCGGTCAGCCGGGTGGAATGACAACCGTACTGTAAGGTCTTTCGAGGTTTAATGCCGGTGTCGACCCACGAACATCACCCCGCCGTCGTTGAAGAAGTGAACTACTGCGCGGTTCATCCCGACCGCGAAACCAGTCTGCGCTGCAACAGGTGCGGGCGTTATATGTGCGTACAATGCGCCGTTTCGACGCCGGTTGGCTACCGCTGCCGCCAGTGCGTGCGCGGGATTGAAGACAAATTCTTCACATCGAACCCGGCGGATTATGTGATTATCTTCGTCGTCAGCACGGTGCTGAGCGCCATCGCCGGATACCGGATGGCCGCCATCGCCAGATG
>QGUR01000121.1 GCA_003242205.1 Chloroflexota bacterium
TTGACAGGCAGCACAAAGCACGTTACGCTTAGTGGTACGTTAAGCGTCGACGGTTTGCTTGGCCGCGCGCCGGTCAGGAAGCCTGCCTCTAAAACTCGTCATTCATCCGGTCCTGCGTCATCATTTACGAGACGTCCCGCCCTGCCAGGGTTATGGCGCACGCAGCCAGTCATCTGCGCGCGGTGGGTAAGCCTCGGGTTGGTGGCAGGACCTGATTAGTGAGGGCAGGCAAACTCCTTACTAACGGGGCTCGACGGTGCGCCGCCAACTTATGGGATCGGGTTCTGCAGTTGTGAGAACCCGTTTTTATCGAAGCGGCGTGAACACGCTCGACACTTGCAGGCAAATCCGCGAGTGTCAAGAGCGTTCGTTCCGAGTATAGCATAACTTGTATCGATGAAAAGGGCGCTGTTGCCAGGCCGATGCGGGAAAATTTCCGTTGCGCCCTTCGTTTCCGGCGGCTGTATTATTAGACGCCGCCACAATCCTTGAAGTTGGCAGAGTAACTACGTGTGGTGATATGCTGACACGAATGGTAAGCAAAGAAGAAATCAGAAACCAACTGGTGGAGCGCGCGCAGACGAAGGGCGTGGTCACCTATGATGACATTCTCGCGCTGATGCCAGAGGCAGAGCGGGATGTAACGCTACTCGACGATCTGCTTGAGGAACTGGCGGAAGCCGGCGTGGATGTCGTGCCGACGACCGAGGCCGAGTCTGTAGACAGCATCGAAGAAACGCTTGTGCCTTCGCGCCGCCGGGAACTCGAAGACGAAGCGGACATCGATATCGATTTCGATGAAGAGGAAACCCTCGCCTGGATGCAGCACGATCTGGTCGAGGACGCGGGCTACCAGCAGGCGCTCGACAGTGATGATGTGGTCGGCCTCTATCTGAAGGAAGCGGGGCGCGTGCCGCTGCTGACGGCAGAGGAAGAAGTCGCGCTTGCCAAGCGAATGGAAAGAGCCGAAGCTGCCCGCGAGATGCTGGAGCGCCATGGCGACAGCCTGCCACTGGATGATATTTATGAATTGCGAGAAATCATTCAGGACGGCGAGGATGCACAGGAACACCTGATCCGCGCGAATGCGCGTCTGGTCATCAGCGTCGCCAAGAAATACATCGGTCGAGGTGTTCCGTTTCTGGATCTGATTCAGGAAGGCAACATCGGGCTGATCCGCGCGACCAACAAGTTCGAATACCAGCGCGGGCATAAATTCAGCACCTACGCGACGTGGTGGATTCGTCAGGCCGTCAGCCGCGCCGTTGCCGATCAGGGGCGCACGATTCGCGTGCCGGTACATATGGGCGACCAGTTGAACCGGATGCGACGTATCCAGCTTCAGCTCACGCAGGAGCTAGGCCGCGAACCGACGATTGACGAAATCGCCACCGCTATGGATACGACACCGGATAAGATTGAGAATCTGCTGGAAATCGCGCGGCGTCCGGTGAGTCTGGAAACACCCATCGACGACGAGGGCGACTCGACCTTCGGCGATTTTGTCGAAGACGTCAACAGCCCTGCCCCGGTGGAAGAGGTGACAACGCAACTGCTGCACGAGCAGATTAATGCCGCGCTCGACCGCCTGCCGCCGCGTGAGGCGCAAATTCTGCGCCTGCGTTACGGGCTGGAAGACGGCCGCGTGTATACTCTGGAAGAAGTCGGCCAGGCCATCGGCGTGACCCGCGAACGCGTGCGCCAGCTTGAGGCCCAGGCCCTGAACCGGTTGCGCCAATCGTCGGCGCACGTTATCCTCAGAGATTATCTCTATGAGGAGTAACGTGACTTGCGAGCCAGAGGAACGCGCCGGCCGCTGCTGTGGCCTTTAGTGCTCGTCGCCGCCGGAATTGCGCTGTTGCTGAATAACTTTCTCCTGCTGAGCGGCTTCAACCTTACCGCGTTGTGGCCGCTCTTGCTCGTTATAGCCGGAGCGCATGTCCTCATCCGGGGCGATGTGATCCCGCGTTCCGAAGGCCGCCCGTTTGGTATCACACGGGGCAGCGTCGAATCGGCGACTGTCGAAATCAGCGCAGGTGAAATTGACATCAACGGGCGCGCCCTGCAGCGCGAAGGCCGGCTGATTGCCGGGCAATTCGCGGCAGACAGCCGCCCCGATCTTCAGGTAACGGATACACACGCAATCCTGCGTATGGATCGCGCGGCGACTCCCTGGCTGTCGTTTAACGACTGGGAATTCGGTCTGGCGCATGATCTGCCGTGGCAGTTGTTCATCAGTACCAGCCTCGGCCAGGTACGCCTTGATCTCACCGGCCTGATCGTTTCCGACGCGGTGATCGCGACCGGCGTTGGAGATATCCGGCTCACCTGCCCGCGCGAAACGCTTCAGGCCATCCACCTGCGCTCTGCGCTCGGCAATATCCACGTCACCACACCGGACGGCGTTCTGGCGCGAGTGAGCGCCAAAGCCGGGCGGTTATTCGGCGTTCACGTAGATGAAACCCGTTACGAGCAGGTAGAACCCGGCGTCTATGTTTCGCGGGACGCGGACCCCAACGCGCCGCTGGTCGAGGTACAGATCAGCGGCACGTTTGGCGACGCCTACCTGACCTAACGGCAAGGTTGTTATCTTCATGTCAACGACATTCAGTGTTGTGATTCGCGACGCGCTGGAAAGCGACATCGAGCAATGTCTGGCGCTCGATCGCCGCTACGAAACCGAGTGCGTCTGGCAGATGACCCTGTTTGAGGAAGTCGGTCAGTGGCAGGCCAGCTTCAAGCGTGAAAACCTGCCGCGCAAAATCGAGCTCGAATACCCGGTCGATGAACACCGGCTTCGCGCCGCGCTGCCTGCCGATCATTGCTTTCTGGTCGCGCAGGATCGCGACTCCGATGAAGTGCTCGGTTATCTAACGATGAGCAACCAGCCGCCTCACCGCATCGCGCTCATTCACGACCTGCTGGTGGCGCGCGAGTACCGGGGGCACGGCATCGGCACACGTCTGTTGAAAGTGGCGCGGAACTGGGCGCGCGAGCATGATCTGTGGCAGTTAATGGTCGAAGTACAGACCAAGAACTACCCCGGCATCACCTTCTGTCAGGCGGCCGGCTTTTCCTTCTGCGGCTTCAACGACCATTACTTTCTCAACCAGGACATCGCCGTCTTCTTCAGCCAGTCCCTGCGCTAGCCTGAGGCAACATCGTGGAAGGACTGCTGAACTCATTTCTCATTCTCGGAAATGAAACGCTGGCGTCGGCCATCGTCATCATGGCCGCATCGCTGCTGCTGTATAACCTGACGCGCAACCTGAACGACCGGGTAGCGCGGGCTTCCGGCATCCTGCTCGCCTGCGTTACCGCGACGTATGTTGTCGATGTCTTCATCCTGCTGGAACCAAGCCGGCAGACCTACGAAACCGCCCTGAGATTGCAGTGGATCGGGATCGGCTATATGCCGGCGGCCATGTTCCATCTGTCCGACGCGCTGCTGGCGACGACCGGCCTCCCCTCTCGCGGGCGCAGGCGGCGCATCGGCAAGGCGCTCTATCTGCTCAGCACCGTGTTCCTGCTGCTGGCCGCGTTCTCAGACCTGTTGATTCGCCTGATTCCCTATGGGCAGTGGATCAGCATGCGCGCCGGCCCGCTCTTCCCGGTCTACACGGCCTACTTTGCCGTCGCCGTACTCGTGGCGTTCGCCAATGTCCAGCGCGCGCGCCAGCGCTGCCTGACGCGAAACACACGGCGGCGCATGGGCTATCTGCAATTCGCCATGCTAACGCCGGCCATCGGCACTTTTCCGTTCGCGGTTCTGATCCCGCCCGGCGACGAGTTTTCAACCCTCGGTCTGCTGCTGGTCAACATCGCCAACATCGTCGTCATCCTGATGTTGCTATTTCTGGCCTACCCGCTTTCGTTCTTCGGGTCGCGCGTTCCCGACCGGGTGGTGAAAGTCGAGCTGCTGCGCTTCCTGATGCGCGGCCCGGCAACCGGGATGCTGGCGCTGGGGACCATCCTGTTCGTCGCACCAGCCACGCGCATTCTCGGCCTGCCGGGGCAGGCTTTCCTGCCGTTCGCCGTGGTCGCCGTCGTCCTGTTATGGCAGTGGTTCACCGCCCTCTCCCTACCCTGGCTGGAGCGAAAACTCGTCTATACCGACGACGACTACGAGCAGCTTGACCGCCTGCAAAACCTGAGCGAGCGCCTGCTCACCCGCGCAGACCTCATACAGCTTCTGGAAGCCAATCTGGCAGCGGCTTGCGACTATCTGCGCGTCAACACCGCGTTCGTCGCCGATCTGAGCGACGCCAGCCCTGAACTGGTAGCCACGGTCGGGCCGACCAAGCCATCGACCGTGCTGCTGGAGGAAGAGCGCGAGCAGTTGCTCGCGCTATTTGAAAGCGATGGCAATGCCGTTCATCAATGGCATTCCTATTGGATCGTACCGCTCTACAGCACGCGCGCCGGTGACACGCGCAAGGCTCAGGTATTGATCGGCTGTCTGGGCGTGCAGGCTCGCTCGGCCGAGATCGACCTGCTGCCGGACGAATGGCAGATGCTGCGCGTGTACGTGCGGCGCGCGGAACAAACGCTCGATGACATGCGGCTGCACAGCGACATTCTGGCAGCGCTGGAGGGCCTGCTGCCACAGATCAACCTGACGCGCCGCAGCGCGGCCAATGTGGAATTCAAGCCTGGACGGACAGCCACGCGAGAGCCGGAATTTTTCGCCGACCGCGAACAGTTTGTCGAACAGGTGAAGGCAGCGCTGAAGCATTACTGGGGCGGCCCAGGGCTGACAAGCAGCCGCCTGTTGGAACTGAACATCGTGCGCAAGGCGCTAGCGGAAAACGAACAGAACCCGGCGCGCGCGCTCCGTTCGGTACTGGCGCGCGCCATCGAAAACCAGCGTCCCGAAGGCGAGCGCAAGATGACCAGCCCGGAGTGGACGCTTTATAACATCCTCGAACTGCGCTTTGTAAAAAAAGCCAAGGTTCGAGAAGTCGCGCCCCGGCTTGCGCTCAGCGAGCCTGATCTGTATCGCAAGCAGAATCAGGCCATTCAGAACCTGGCCGATACGATCATACGGATGGAAAAAGAATATCTGAGCCGTCAGGCGAATGGCACTCCGGAAAGCTCCTCGCCGCCCTCCGAAGGGCCAGCAGAGCCTGCTGCCAGCTTAGCCATCGAACCTGAGCAAGCGCACGAACGTCGCGGTCGTTAGCGGGCCAGAACGGCGCATTTTCCTTTCGATCAGACGGGGAAATTCCCTCATCCGGCTTTTGCAAATCGCCGCGTTAATGTTATACTCACAATTGCAGCAATTGCTTCAAACTCGATATTTTGTACTGCCGGCCCGCCTCCGCAAACGGTAACTTATTGTTAGTTTTGAGGGAATGGCATGTCAACCAATTTGCAGCGGCGTGAGCTTGCGCCGCCTCCTCCGCCGCCCGACGAGGCGTACTGGGCGGCGCTGTTACGTGAAGGGGAATTTGCCGAAACCTCTGAACCCGAGCCTTCCTCTTTCCTCGACCCACAACCATTGCTTGAAGAGGAAACGGCTACCACGTCCGACCGTAATGCAGCCGGCCCCGATGGCCCCAGCGCGGCAGACTGGGGAGAGATGCGACGCATCATGGAAGAAGACTGCGTCATTGAGCTGGTTGCGACCGGCTTCAACCGTGGTGGCCTTCTGGTCGAGTGGAAGAGTCTGCGCGGCTTCGTGCCCGCCAGCCAACTGGTGGATTTTCCGGCCACGACAAACCAGATCGCCCGCCGGAATGCGCTGGCCGCACGTGTCGGGAAATCGCTCAGGTTGCGCGTTATCGAACTTAATCCCGATCAGAACCGTTTCATTCTTTCCGAGCGCGCGGCGACAGCCCGGCCCGGCGAACGTGCGGGCATCCTGCACCGGCTTCGTCCCGGCGACACGGTGACGGGTTTTGTGACCAATTTGTGTGATTTCGGCGCTTTTGTCGATCTTGGCGGGCTGGAAGGCCTGATCCATATCAGCGAGTTAAGCTGGGGGCGCGTCGGGCATCCGGCGGACATTCTCACGCGCGGGCAGGAAGTGCAGGCCTATGTGCTCGACGTCAACCGCGAAGCAGGCCGAATCGCGCTCAGCATCAAACGTATGCATCCAGACCCGTGGGAAACCGTTAATCTCCGCTATCGCATCGGGGAAATGGTTGAGGGCGTCATCACCAACGTCGTGGATTTCGGCGCATTCGCGCGTATCGAAGAAGGTCTGGAAGGCCTGATTCACGTCTCCGAGCTGGCCGAGGGCCACTTCCTTCATCCGCGCAACGTCGTTTCCGAAGGCCAGCAGGTACGGGCGAGGATTCTGAGCATTGACGGGCGTAACCGCCGTCTGGGCCTGAGCCTGCGCGCGCTCACCTGAGCGCAACCCACGCATCGCACAAGTTCATCAGGAGGCCGGGATAAGACCGGCCTCTCATCATTCTGCAACATGCCTCACCGATACGGCCAATGTGATGCTATGATTATTGAGCTGTTTGTTAACGGAAGTATCAGGGGCGTATCGTTTCGTGACGCAAAAATCGAACGGCGGTAAGACGGCCAGTCGCGCCGGAACGCCGTCGAAATCCGGAAATCGAACACCCGCAAACAAAACCTCAACCGCCGCCTCGCTGCGCGGCGCAAATGTGGATCGTTATACCGTCAAGCCGGAATTCTGGGAGCGCCTGCTCGACAGTCTGCCGCCGTGGGGCGATGAGATCGTCGCTATTGTGCTAATCGTCTTCGGCGTCGTCTCCTTCCTGTCGCTGCTGAACGTCTCGTCCGACGCGACGATTGCCGCCGCGTGGTCGAATGCGCTGACGTCGCTTTTTGGCTGGGGCAGCGTGCTCATCTCGGCAGGCATTCTGCTGCTCGGCGTCATTATCATGCTGCCCAAACTCGGCATCGTCATCCGCTTTCCAACGCGCCGCGTGCTGGCGCTGGAAGTGGCGTTTCTATCGACGCTGGCCCTGTTTCATCTCTTCAGCGGCGATAACGAACTGCGGGCGCTGGCGCGCGCCGGTCAGGGCGGCGGGCTGGTCGGCTGGGCGCTGAGCGCGCTGGTTTCGGGGCTATTCGGCACGATCATTGCCATCATCGTCTATGGCCTGCTGCTCATTCTGGCGCTGGGCGTTATCTTCGGTTTACGCAGCGCCGCCGTACAGCACACACTCAAAACGGTGACCGCCAGGCTCGAAAACTTCGGCATACAGATGCTCGACGCCGCCGAGCGCGCCCGTGTGCTGCGCCGGGCGGCCAGAGCCGAGCTGCAGCCCGATCCACTGGGCGGCGCGTTGCAGGCGCTGGAAGACCCCCAGGCTGCGAAACGCCTTCCGCCGACGCCGATCGTTCGTATCCGGCGAGCTCCGGAAAACCTGCCGCCGTCGCTCCGTCCCGGCGCGCAACCGCCAGACATAACCGGGCAACAGCAGGCAGCGCCCGAAACAGAAGCCAACGCCGACGCGCTGCTTGACCAGGCCGACAGGCTGGCGCGTTTCAACGCAATCGGCACGCTAACAGGCAAAAAGAGCAAAGACGGCTTCATGCTGGTGGAGCGACCGGACGGGCGGATCAAGCGTTACTTCACCGTCGAAGGCATGAAAGAAGCGAAGGCGAATCTCCGGCGCAACCCGGAATTGCCGCCGCTCGAACTGTTGCGCGATATCGAACTCAACCTGCCTGACGAGCTTGAGATCAACAGCAACGTCGTGCTGATCGAGAATACGTTGCTGGAATTCGACATCGACGTCGATGTGGTCGATGTCAAGGTCGGCCCCACCGTAACGCAGTATGCCGTACAGCCTTTCCGCGAGACAACCGGCGCAGACGGCGAAACCGTCATGAGTCGCACGCGCGTCAGCAAAATCGCGTCGCTTTCCAGCGACCTCGCGCTGGCGCTGGCAGCCAAACGCCTGCGTGTGGAAGCGCCGGTTCCGGGACACAGTTACGTCGGTATCGAAGTGCCGAATCGCAATCCAAGCGTGGTCGCCCTGCGCTCCGTCTATGAAAGCAAAGCCTTTCAGGATGAGGTCAACAAGAAGCGCTCGCCGCTGCTCGTGCCGCTGGGTCGCGATGTTTCCGGCGCGCCCTTCATCATCGATCTAGCGGCGATGCCCCACCTGTTGATCGCCGGCACAACCGGATCGGGCAAATCCGTCGCGATAGCCGCCATGGCGACGGCGCTCATTTTGCACAACACGCCGCAAACCGTGCGTCTGGTCATGCTCGACCCGAAGATGGTGGAATTAAGCCGCTTCAACGGCATTCCACACCTGCTCGGCCCGGTCGAAACCGATCAGGACCGCATTATCGGTGTGTTGCGCTGGTGCACGCGCGAAATGGATCGCCGCTACAAGCTGCTGGAAGAACACGGCGCTCGTAATATCGACACCTTCAACGCGCGTCTTGGTCGCCGGCGTAAAGACGAGTACCTGCCCTATATCGTCATCATGATTGACGAAATCGGCGACCTGATGCTCACCCGTCCCGATGAAACCGAAAAGACCATCACCCGTCTGGCGCAAATGGCCCGCGCCGTCGGCATGCATCTGGTGGTCGCGACGCAGCGCCCAAGCGTGGACGTCATCACCGGGCTTATCAAAGCGAACTTCCCGTCGCGAATTTCGTTCGCCGTTGCGTCGAACACGGACTCCCGCGTCATTCTGGACACAGGCGGCGCGGAAACGCTGATGGGCAAGGGCGACATGCTGTTCCACGCTTCCGACGCCGCCGCTCCCCGGCGCGTGCAGGGCTGTTATGTCTCCGACGATGAAGTGCGCGCCATCGTCGACTACTGGAAAAACTGGCACGAAATCCAGATGCAGCAGGGCAAGGTCGAAGATGTCGGCATCGGCCCCTGGGAGCGAGGCCTGACGCGTAGGGAATTTCTGGCTGAAACCGACCCGATGCTCGAAGAAGCCATTAGCCTTGTGATCGCCGAAGGCGAAGCATCGGCCTCGCTCATCCAGCGCCGGCTGGGACTTGGCTATCCAAGGGCAGCCCGCATTATGGACCTGCTCGAACAACTGGGCATCATCGGCGAGCAGAAACCCGGCGGTCGCGGTCGTGAAGTTCGCATCAAGCCGGGTGAAGACCCGTTCAAGGATCTGATCGACCGGCGTATGAAAGGTCCGGGAGCATAAAAAAGCCCTCATCCAGAACGTATTTGCCGGATGAGGGCAGTCATTTCCCACTCGAAAGACGGTGCTACGCCACGGGTTCGATCAGCTCCGGTGTATCAACCGTAGCCCGGTTCACCATCCGCGACACCTCATACAGCGCCATCTTGTCCGGGTCATATGGCTTCATCAGCGGAATGAGCGCCTCGATTGGCGCTTCTCCCGGTTCCAGCCAGTCGGCATAGTTTTCACGCTTGAGGATGACCGGCATGCGCTCGTGCAGAGGGCGCAGCAGGTCATTGGCCGCCGTGGTCAGAATGGTGCAGGTCCGAAGTTCGTCGCCATCCGGGCTGTACCAGATTTCCCACAAGCCGGCAAAGGCAAACACCGGTTCGTCGCGCAGATAGATGAAATGCGGTCGTTTGTCGCCATTCGCCGTCTGCCATTCGTAGAACCCGTTGGTCGGGATCAGACAGCGCCGGCGCCGGAAGGCAGCCCGAAACGACGGCTTCTCGTGCGCGGTTTCGGCACGCGCATTGATCAGCTTGTTACCAATCGCAATATCCTTCGACCACGATGGCACCAGCCCCCAGCGGTGAAACGTCAGCGTTGTTGGATCTTCATTGGTAATAACCGCGACCGGCTGTGTAGGCGCGACATTATAGCGTGGCTCAATCCCCTCAGGGACGGTCGTCAGGCCGAACATGTCGCGCATAACCTGCGGATCAGCGGTCAGGGTAAACCGCCCGCACATTGGCGCCTCCTGAGCTGAAGCTAGCGTTTCTTTGAACGATCGGGGCCTTTGCCCATTTCGGTGACCTGCCGGATGATCCCCAGCAGTGCCAGCCCAAGGCCGAGAATTTCACCTGTCGAAATACGCTGCGCGTGGCCCAGCCGGGAGACATCTTCCTCGGCAGCCCGTGTGTACAGATAGCCGGACAACACGCCAAAGGCAGCGCCGACTACAGCGCCGAGTAGAAGCGCCTTAGTCCTCACGCTGCTCAGGTCTTCCGACGGATTGCCGGCGTTGCGTTGCAGTAGGTTCATAGGTTACCTCGGTTTCAACCGTTCCCGATGGGCGATCAAATGCACTGAAGACCTGTGATTCCAGAGGCGCGGCCCGCGCGCCAAACTCGACGCCAAAGCGGCCCAGTTTGTCCATGATGCGGTCAATCCGCCGGTTGAGACTGTACGACCCGCGCACTACCGCGCCGGATTTGTCGTCAACCCAGTCATGGACCCGGTTCATGCCCACCGCGGCAACCACCAGGCCGAGCGCCAGCGGCAGCATACACAGCGCTGCCGGGCAAAGCACGAGCAGGCTCAGGGTAAAATCCGCAATCAGGGAAATCTGCGGGTTGCGGTTGGCAAAGACCAGAACGGCTACAATCGCCAGCGCCAGAACGCCCAGCCCAAGCACAGCCGGTAACAGAATTTCCCGCCTCGTTTCGGTGCGATGGCGCTCTCGCGCCGCTTCCAACTGAGCCGCCGGTGTCGTTTGCATAGGCTTCCCCGCCACAGTCACGGAACGGGACTATTATACTCTATCATTTCGCATTTCAATAGCCCGCCGCGTCGCCTTCTTCTCTCGCCAAAAACCGGAGTCATCGGCTAAACTCAGGCGTGTTATACAAAGGAAACCCCATGACACAGACATCTCCACACCCTGATCTGCATTTCAGAGACGACGTACGAGACGCGCTCCACGAGGGCCGCCCGGTTGTCGCGCTGGAGTCGACCCTGATCACGCATGGCCTGCCCTATCCGGCCAATCTGGAAACCGCGCTGGCGATGGAACAGGCGGTGCGGGCGGCAGGCGCGCTGCCCGCGACCATCGGCGTCCTCAAAGGACGCATCACCGTCGGCCTGACCGAAGGCGAAATCGAATATCTGGCTCAGAGACCCGGAGGCACAGTTCGCAAGTGCAGCCGCCGCGATCTGGCGCTGGCAGTCGCGCTGCGCGAGGACGGCGCGACGACGGTCGCCGGCACGATGATCGTCGCTGCCATGGCCGGCATCCGGGTTTTCGCTACAGGCGGGATCGGCGGCGTGCACCGCGGCCACCCGTTTGATGTCTCCGCCGACCTGATCGAGCTGGGACGAACGCCCATCGCGGTCGTTTGCTCTGGCGCGAAATCGATTCTTGACCTGCCGCTAACGCTTGAAGTTCTGGAAACGCAGGGCGTGCCGGTGATCGGCTTCGGCACGGACACACTCCCGGCTTTCTATACGCGTAGCAGCGGCCTGCCCATCGACGCCTGCATCGATACGGCGGATCAGGCGGCGCGCATCATCGACGCGGCGCTGCGACTGAACGCCGGGCACGGGCTGCTGTTCACCGTTCCCGTGCCGGCAGAAGATGAACTCCCGGCTGATGCTGCCGAGCGCGCTATCGAAGCTGCAACGCGCGAGGCCGATGAACAGGGCATCCACGGCAAAGCGGTTACGCCATTTGTGCTCGAACGCGTAACGGCGCTTACCGAAGGGCAGTCGCGCAAAGCCAACGTCGCCCTGCTGAAGAATAACGCGCGGGTCGGCGGCGAGATCGCCGTCGCGCTGGCCGGGCTGCGAAGTGGCTGAACCGGCGACAGGTATGTGATGTGACGGGGCCGGTCAGTCGCCCTCCGGCTGCACGCGCCAGATATCGAGGCCGGTGTCGCAGCCAACCACGACGGTCGTCCCGTCACCGCTCAACCGCGCCATGTCCGGCGTCCGGCTACATTCGCGGTACGCGCCGAGATCGGTTCGCTCGCCAGTGGCCACATCCCAGGCGGCGATAATCGGTTCGTCGCCCACGTGAACGCCGAGAATGACATCGGCCTCCGGGCTGACCAAAATATAATTGATATAGTCGTCATCGAGCCGGGCGACCATGCGGTCTTCTCCCGTTTCCAGATTCAGCAGGTGCAGCGCGGCATAGTCGGGTTCGCGCCAGGCCAAATGCGTCGCCGCGGCGTTCAACCCGCCAAAGACCGGAAAGCCATCGACCTTCGCCTGCGCCAGTGCCTTTCCGGTCTCCAGATTCCAGACATTGACCTCACCTTCCTGATTGGCCGTCACAGCGAAAGGCGGCGCGATCCGTCCAAAGCGCGCGAACGACGCGGGATCGGATTCGGCAGCAGATGGCTGCGTGACGATCGCAGCTTCCGTGAGCTGTTGAACGGGCAGAATATACGGTATCCGCGCGATATAGGCGGGTTCGCCCGGTTCGGCGGCCGCGACTTCGAGCCACAGATAAGGTTCCGTGGCGTCGA
>QGUR01000122.1 GCA_003242205.1 Chloroflexota bacterium
CGGTTCTACACACACCCCCCCTGACAAAAACCCCCCCTGTGCGCGGCCGGCCGTGGGCCACTTCCCCGGACGGTCCCCGCCCTTGGGGTCGCAGCGGCGACCAGGCGGGCGTAGGCCCCTCCCCGGCAATTTTCTCCTAAAAGCGAATCACCATAAGCGACTGCGACTTTTGCTCGCGACGGCTTGCAGCAAAAAGTTGGCGGATTTCGCCTGCGAGTTTGGGCCTTCACACAATGGAGTAGTTAAGAGCGTAAGCATTGTTCACGCTCTCGATATATAACGCATTGTCGATTCGTGGGCTGGCCGGTGTATACCGCTACACACGGCGCTATATGACTGCGAGGATACGAGTGAACAGGAAAACAAAACACCCCCTGAGGAAACTCAGAGGGTGCGTAAAGGTGTGGCCCTAACGGGACTCGAACCCGTGTTTTCGCCTTGAAAGGGCGACGTCCTAGACCGCTAGACGATAGGGCCGCATTAACCCCTATAGTGTACCAGCCGGCGCGCTGAGCGTCAAGGGAAACTTTAGGCGTACAGGACAAGTGTGTCTCAGTAGCAAAAGCGCTGAACCGGCGTACCACATGCCTTGCGCCAGCTAGCCTGCAAGCGTCTGCCGCTGCCCTCTACCCCGTTCGATTTTCTCTGACGCGGGAAGTGCATCAAGCCAACTGACGTAAGGGCAACTGTACCGGGCAACTTACAAAGCGGCTGGGAAGAGTCGGGATGCGAGGTTGGCTACCACTCCGGTGGCGGGCCGTCGAAGAACAGGGACCACCACAGTCTCCACGGTTCCGGCTCGGGCGGCGTGGTTTCAATCGGCACGGTGATTTCCGGTTCGGGCGTCGAGGGAAGCGATACGCCGGCCGGCACGGGCACGATCAGGACTTCACCCGGGCGCACCATCTTCCCGGCATCGCGCGCCCATCTTTCCACGTAAGCGTCGCTGCGAACGTAGTCGCGCTCGGCCAGCAGCGCCGCCTGCTGCTCGCGCAGCTCGGCGACTTCGGCCACGACGCGGTTATAGGCTTCCTGCAGCGACTGACCGGCGTCGATACGCGAACGGAAATTGATCGCCAGCAGCAGGCCGACCGCCAGAATCGCGGCAAACATGATCTGCACGCTGGAAGGCCCAGCGTTGCGTCTGCGTTCATCCTGCCCGGAAGGTTCCGGCTGCTCTACCGTCATGCGCTCACCGTTCCGTAACCACCGACTCCGCACATGGTAGCACAGAGGCAGAAAACAAAAAACCCGGGCCAGACCCAGGTTTTTTTGTGTGCCGAAGGTGGGAGTCGAACCCACACCCCCTTGCGAGGACTACGCCCTGAACGTAGCGCGTCTGCCAATTCCGCCACTTCGGCATGCAACTGGCAAAATTGTAGCAGATGCCGCCTGAGTGTCAATGGTTTTCCCTAGCAAATTCCGCTTATTTGAGTGGATTCTTTGGCGGCGCAGACAAAAGCCCTATAATACAGGTAACTTCATAAAGCAGACCTTCAGGGCAGGGTGAAATTCCCGACCGGCGGTATGGCGTCCCGAACGACGCCGAGCCCGCTACCCGTGTCGTCTCCGTTCAGGAGATGCGTCGTGGCGATTTTCGCGCCGCGCCGGTGGATCTGGTGAGAGGCCAGAGCCGACGGTATAGTCCGGATGGGAGAAGGCGAGAGCGCGGCTAGTAGCTGTCTGGCGAAGGCTGCCGCGCTCCCGATGCTTGAACGAACGCGCCAGCCGGTCGTGCGGCGGTTATGTTTGTCTGCGCTCCGGCAACTTGGCTGCTGTTGGCTCCCCTGCCCCTGCCATCTGCACATGCGGACAGCAGGGGCTATTTCATTCGGGCCACGGCAAAGCCTCGGCATTCGTTGTCCCTGCCCCGAAGCGCCCGCCCATTGAAGCCGTTGGGCTTTTGCGAAGGGGTAAACAACACCATGTCTACACGTCTGAAGTTTGCGTTGATCCTGTCCGCCGCGATTCTGTTGCTCGCGCCCATGGCGAGCGCGCAGGACGCTGATGACGTGACCGTCTTTATGACTTTCCTCCCTTCCGTGCAATACGCGCCGATGTACGTCGGGCTGGAAAAAGGCTATTTCGCCGAAGAAGGGCTGAATATCTCGCTTGAATATGGCGATGAACCGGTCGGCGTTAACCTGATCGCAGCAGGCGAAATGGCGTATGGCGTCGTCAGCGGCGAACAGGTCATCGCAGCGCGCGGGTTCGACCGCCCGGTAGTCTTCATCTATGAATGGTTTCAACGCTATCCGGTGGGCGTGGTCGCGCCGGTCAATAGCGGCATCGAGCAGGTGGAAGATCTGCGCGGACGTGCTGTCGGCCTTCCGGGTCGTTTCGGGGCCAGCTACAGCGCATTTCTGGCATTGCTGGACGCGCACGGACTACGCGAAAGCGATCTGCAACTACACGAAATCGGCTACAACGCCCCCGAAGTCCTGTGCCTCGGCGCAATCGAAGCGGCGGTGATTTACGTCAACAACGAACCGCTGCAAATTCGCAACCTGATCGAAAACGGCGAGTGCGGCGAAATCACGGATGTGCTGGTGCTGCCTGTATCCGACGCAGTCGATCTGGTGTCCAATGGGCTGGTGACCAACGAAGCGACAATCGCCAGCAATCCAGAACAGGTCGCGGCGATGGTCGCCGCCTTCGACCGAAGTCTGAAAGACGCCATTGCCAACCCGGCGGAAGCCTATTTGCTCAGCGCGCCCCATGTGGAAAATCTGCCGCTCGGCCCGGCTTTACAAGAAGCGCTGGAAAGCGAAGCCGAACGGGAAGCGGCATTTCTGGCGGACAATCCCAATCTCGACATAGCCGCACAGGCAGAACGGCGAGCGCAACTGATCGAGCGCCTGTCGCAACAGTTCAGCGACGACGAGTTGCTACAGTTGCGCGTATTGCTGGCGAGTATTGAGCTGTGGGATGCGGAGCAACCCGGCTTCTCCGAACCGTCAACCTGGCAAACAACCGTCGATGTCCTGCTTTCGACCGGCTTTCTGGAAGCTGAAATCGACATCGAGGCAGCGTTTACCAACGCCTTCCTGCCATCGACGGCGGTGATGCAGCCCTGAAACCCTGTTGCCCGGCTTACGCAGAGCGACGCACCGGTCAATACGCCCGTTCAACCAGGAACAGCGCCAGCTCGCGCAGTTGGCGCTGGGCCTCATTGTCCAGCCCAACCGAGTCGAGGGCCGACAGCGCGCGCTGAAAATAGACTTCGATCAATTCACGGGTCTGCTGCGCGCTGTTGACGGTTTCCAGAGCCTGAAAAACAGTGCGGATGTTGGCGCGCGTCAGCTTTTTGCGCGCGTAAATTTCCAGCAACTGCGCGCGCAGCGCCTCGTCGGCCTGTTGAAATGCCAGCAGCACCGGATAGCTTTTCTTGCGGCCTTCGATATCGCTGGTCGCGCTTTTGCCCATGCTCTCCGCCTCGCCCCAGATGCCGAGGTAATCGTCCCAAATCTGGAAGGCGAGACCGAGGTTCAGACCAAAGTCGGCATAGGCGTCGATCACGCGGCGGTCGTCGGTGGAGAGCAGCGCACCAAGCTGCGTACTGGCCTGAATGAGCGCGCCCGACTTGCCGGCGATCATCGTGAGATACTCTTCCGGCGTGACGTCGGTACGCTGTTCAAAGCCGACATCGAGCATCTGGCCTTCAACCGTGGCGACACAGGCTTTTAGCAGCACGCCCATCGCCTCGATGGCTGCTTCGGGCGCTACCCTGTCGCGCAGGTCGAGCATCGCCAGCATTCCGAGCGAATACAGACCGTCTCCGGCGTTAATCGCCTGCGCCGTGCCCCATTTCACCCACAACGTCTGGCGGTGTCGCCGCTCGGTCGACTCGTCCATTACGTCATCGTGGATCAGCGTGAAGTTGTGGATGATCTCAATCGCCAGCGCTGCCGGAAGCACGTGTTCGTGGCGGCCCGAAAGCGCTCTGGCCACCAGCAGCACCAGCAGCGGGCGAATGCGCTTGCCGCTCACGTTACGCAGTGGCGCGCCGTTTCCCGTCTCACGCCGGTCCGTCCAGCCGAAATGGTAGTCCGCCATCTGCCAGAACAGCGGCGCTACCTGAGGCCGTCCTTTGAAAAAGTCGTGCAGATGCGTCTCAATATCGACCAACAGATCGGAGAACGTTGCCAGATACCAGTTTTTCACGTTGGATCCTTCAATCGAAACGGTGCGGGGGGCGCAAAGCTAATGTTATAGAATTCTACCTATCCTGCGCCGGAGCGGCAACCGTAGCAGCAGGTGTATCGAAAAGATGTCGAGGTTCGTCCAGCGCTACAACTGGGGGTGAATCACGTAACCAACACCGGGGACGGACTCAAGACAGGTCTCCGCGACGGGACCGAGCTTCTTGCGAATGCGCCCGAAGTAAACATGCAGATAGTGGCTCGCACCGACATATTCCGGTCCCCACACGCGCCGGAGCAGCTCATCATGCGAGATGACGGTATCGGGTTCACGCGCCAGCTCGGCCACCAGCGCAAACTCGGTCTTTGTCAGCCGCACTTCCTGACCGGCGACGTAAACCCGGCGCGCGCGCAGGTCAACCATCAGGTTGCCCAGTTCAATGCAGGTGATGGGGCGTGTCTCGCCCGTTCCCAACGCGCGACGAAAGAGCGCGCGAATGCGCGCCATGAACTCTTCCTGCCCGAACGGTTTGGTGATGTAATCGTCGGCGCCTGCGTCCAGCGCGCTCACCTTCAGGTCTTCCTGATCCTGCGCGCTCATGACGATGATCGGAATATCCGACCGTTCACGCACCCAGACACAGACATCGCAGCCACTCATTCTGCCGGGCATCACGAGGTCCAGCACCATGAGGTCAGGAAATTCGCGCTGAACCCGGGCAATCGCCTCCTCGCCGGTTTCCGCTTCTGCAACACGATAACCACGCTGCTCCAGATTGACGCGAACCAGGCGGCGAATCCTCGGGTCATCATCGACCACCTGAATCAGCGGACTGCTGTTACCATGCATCAGTGCTCCGTGCGGTTGCATGCGCTCTTGACGGCCTGCAGAAGTTCGACAACGCTCACCGGCTTGACGAGCCAGCGAACGACGTTGGCATAACCGCTTTCACCAAAGCGAACATTGGTGACGGATGCCGTCATGACGATCACCGGAATCGACGACAGCGACGCATCGGCCTTCATCTCGTTCAACAGGTCCCAGCCGCTCATACCGGGCAACCTGATGTCGAGAATCAACACTTCCGGTTTGGATTGGCGCATCAAGCGCAGCCCTTCTTCGGCGTCTCCTGCCTCGGCTACTGTCAGCCCTCGAACTGAAAGATTTGTAGCAACAAAGCGGCGAATATTGGCTTCATCTTCAACAATCAGAACCTTACACATGAAGGATAATCCGCTTGTACACGAATGGAGAACAACCGCTAGTCAGGCTACATCCAGCCCGGCAGACACAGCATGGAGTCCGGGTAAACCTTGCGCCCGGTATCGATGTCTGCATCCCCGATGACAGGCCGCCGAAACAGGCGTGCGGATGCAAGGATGTAATCACAAATATTATAACCGCTCGACAGCAAAAGACGAATATAAAAGTTAATATTCGGGGCAAATGCCGCGGCTAATGACTGTTTACACTCGAAACTGAGGTGGCCTCATGCGGAGGAAGTGTTCGGCCACGACTTTGCGCGACCGCGCAAATTAAAGGGTCTTCAATATCCCTAAACCAAATATTTACAACTATTTACTATACAAAACCATAGTTAGTGTATTATGATAGAGGCATGTCGTGCGTCCCAGCACAAGTCTTGCTGAAAATCGCGCAGGGTCGGATTCCGCGGCTTTAGCATTCCACAATAGGGCTGACCTGATCTGAGGTCAGTTTTTAGTCTTAGTCTCCGGTAACGGCGTTTTTCCGAAACCTGTAAGTCCAATCGGTCTACGCTGATAAACGGAATGATGACAAATGTAGCGAACCGCATTACACTGAGTGCATCTCCTACGCTGTCGCAATTTATTGCCGTTACAGGATGATGCCAGAGGACATCATTCTGTTAACTCACCACTGTTTTATTGAGGTCCTCTAGTATACGGTTCCTCGTAGGCGAACCGGTGAGGAAGCAGGTTATGTCACAACCAATCAACCGACCCACAGGCTATACGGTCCCCGAGGAAGACATGCCCCGCCACTGGAGCACATCGGAGAAGTTCGCGCCCGCCGACGCATTAGTGGGGGCACTGGAACAGGGATGGCGGATTTACGGCATCGTATTCCGACAGGAGTACTGGCATACAGCCGGTCGGCGCGTTCCCGTCTACCACTTCAAGCTGGAGCGCGATGGGCAGGTAACGAGCATGGTCGTGGTGGAAAATCCTTTTATCACCCGATTGCTGGATGAAATGAAAGTTCGCGTCGTTCGTATCAACGAGCGCAAACAAACCACAATGCTCGAACGCTGGTAATCGGATTACCGTAACGAACAGATGGTTTTCAGGACAGGCCGGTCACACTCATGTGACCGGCCGTTTTTATGGCATGAATTGGCCGCCGTTGACCTCGATAATCTGCCCCGTGACGTACCCGCTCAGCGCGTCGGATGCCAGGAAGAGCGCCGCCCCAACACACTCCTCGGCTGTTCCGGCGCGCTTCATGGGAATAGTCTCGACCATCTGAGCGATCATCTCCGGCGTGCTGTAGCGCTCATGGAACGGCGTCAGGATAACGCCCGGCGCGATGGCATTCACACGAATGTTGGCCGGGGCCAGCTCTTTTGCCAGCCCGCGCGTGAACGTGCTCACGGCCCCTTTACTGGTCGCGTAAATGACCGAGCCGTTTCCGCCGCCGGTTCGGGCCGCAATCGACGTCATGTTGATGATGTTGCCCCGCCCCTGCTGGCGCATGATCGGCGTCACCCGCTTGCAGAAATGGAACACGGAATCGAGATTGAGCTTCAGGATACGCTCGTAAACCTCGTCCTCCATCGCTTCTACCGGGCTGCGCTGCACCAGCGCGCCCGCGTTGTTCACCAGAATGTCGATACGTCCGAAGGTTTTCATCGTCGCATCGACCACGCGATCGACCTGCGCCGGATCGGAGACATCGGCCTGCACAATTAGCGCCTTGCCGCCCGCCGCCTCGATATCGCGGCATACCGCCCGCGCCTCTTCCTCGCTCTGGTTGTAGTGAACGACGACGTTCGCGCCCGCCTGCCCGAACGCACGGGCGATGGCAGCGCCAATGCCGGTGCTGGCCCCCGTCACCAGCGCCACCTGCCCATCGAACCGAATTTCCACCCTGCTCGCCTCCTTCCGTCGTGCCTTATGCCAGTTGTTTGCCGCTGATGGCAGCGACAAATCGCGTCGCCCGCGTCAGCACTTCATCCGGCGACAGGCCGGGGCGCACCAGATGGCTGCCGATGCCGACCGCATTCGCTCCAGCGGCCATGAACGCTACGACATTATCCAGATCGACGCCGCCGGTCGCCATTAGCGGAATGGCATCCAGCGGCGCGCGCACTGCTCTGAGATAATCGGGCGACTGCGCGGGGAACAGCTTGACCACCGCCGCGCCAAGGCGATACGCCCGTTTGATCTCGGTAGGCGTAAACGCGCCGGGAATCGCGACCAGCCCGCGCGCCAGCGCCGCTTCGATGACCGCCTCGTCGGTATCCGGCGCGACGATGAATTCCGCGCCAGCGTCGGCGGCGCGCGCTACCTCGTCCGCCGTGAGCACGGTTCCCGCGCCGAGCAGGATGCGGTCGCCAAGCGCGGCACGAACTTCCTTGATGCCATCCAACGCGCCGGGAGAATTGAGCGTGATTTCCATAACGCTCACCCCACCCTGCAGCAGCGCGCCGGCATAATCCAGCCAGCGTCCGCTATAGTCGCCGCGCAGAATGGCGACCAGACGCGCTTCCAGAATGCGCTCCGCCGTCGTCATCACTTTATCCTTCTCTGTTTGCAGCCCTACCGGCACCGCCGCGAGGCTGGCATTACCGCGACGGCATCTCGGGATGGCCGGGATTGAAGTGCTTCAACAGAACCAGCGGCTCCGTTTCGCTCAGGTTTGTAATCTGAACGCCACTGGTGGCCGCGCCTTCGGTCACGAAGAATTCATCATCGGTCATTTCGCCAAACCGGATGATCGTGGGCGCGGCGACGGCATGCTTGCCAAAGCGCCCGTAACCCTGAATGCAGATGACGCCGTAAGCCATGGGGTCGACGATGGTGACAGTCCTGCCCGGAAACACCGTCAGTTCCTTGGCGCTGAAATACTCGCTGCCGTAGACAATCCAGTTTTCGTGGTAGCCACTGTCGTGCATGGCCTCCGGGTCGCCCGCAGGGCGCGGCTCCGTGAAGTGTCGCTGCTTGAAATACGGATCGACGTTGCCTTCCCAGTCCAGCATCGACACCAGATAGTCGTAATCATGGTGTTTGTCGGGCGGCACGTCCTTCACCACCAGCGACCAATCGATAGTCAGATAGTCGGCGACCAGCGACTGCCACATAGAGGAAACATCGCTGGCCCGCTGCGGCTCATAGGTACAGAGCGTGCCGGGCGCGTGGAGAATACCCGGCGGCACATTCCAGCCGGTCCCCAGTTGGAGACGCGATGCTTTCGACAGCAACAGAATGCCGTTATCGCCTTCATTCCAGCGCTTCAGGCAGTCGATGACCTGCTCTTTGGTCGTGCCGGGCTCTAACCCGAAGAAGGTATAAGGAAACGTACCGAGGCTGTTGTTGTACTGAGGCGGGAAATAATAGGCTTCCGGTTTGCCAACGCGGCCCACACGAGCGGCAAACTCGTCGTTCGGATGCATGTGATGGGGCAGCGGATAGAGGTTATCGAAGAACTTGCTATACATGACGAGGCCGCCATACTTTTCCATGGTCTCTTTGCCCAGAAAGACATCGCCCATCAGCTCGATGGCGTCTTTCAGGGTCACGCGCTCGCCCTCGACATAGATATAGCTCAGTCCTTCATCCTCCGGCGTGCCCGGCCCGTTGTCGGCGTTGACGGTGGAAGCAAACCAACGCTCATCGATGCCGCCGCGATGCGCGCCAAGCGCATAGAGATCGTTTGGATGCAACCGGAGGCGGCGGCCCGGCACGCAGAAAACACGCGGAACCCAGGTTGGCATCAGGCGAACGATGCCGTCACCGGTTTCAACTGCCTTGCGAATAAGCTGTAGCTTTTGCGAGTCGTTCATCGAAATAACCTTTCCGGGTGCAGGCGCAATCGCTAGAACCGGACACGCGAGGGCCAATGCAATCGCCACGATTATAGCCACTGGCGCGCGCACGGGCGAAGCCACCACCTGAAAAGCTCCGGCTGCGCGGCTACCACCTATTGATTCGCGCCAGGGCTCGATTTTGAGTATTATCGTGCTATATTGTCCCCCGTAACGTCACACCAACCAACGGCGCATGGAGCGCAGGCCCCGGAGCCTAAAACGTGAATCTCGCCACCGGGCAAGTTGTCAGAGGGTACGAACTGCAC
Source organism: Chloroflexota bacterium (assembly GCA_003242205.1). Classification (GTDB taxonomy): domain Bacteria; phylum Chloroflexota; class Anaerolineae; order Aggregatilineales; family Phototrophicaceae; genus ZC4RG36. The sequence continues at coordinate 9,478 of QGUR01000122.1, forward strand.
GAACCGCTTGGCATCGGCGGTTTTGGAGCGGTTTACCGCGCCTACCAACCGGCGGTCAAGCGCGATGTCGCCATCAAGATCATCCTGCCGCAGTATGCCAACCAGCCGGATTTCATTCGCAGCTTCGAAGCCGAAGCGCAACTCGTCGCGCGGCTGGAACATCTGCACATCGTGCCGCTGTATGATTACTGGCGCGAGCCGAATGGCGCGTATCTGGTCATGCGCTGGCTGCGCGGCGGCAACCTGCGCGGCAAATTGCAGGAAGGCCCGCTCGATCTGGATGCCGTCGCCATCATGCTCGACCAGACCGCCGGGGCGCTGACGGTCGCGCACCGGCGCGGCGTGATCCACCGCGACATCAAACCCGACAATATCCTGCTGGACGAAGAAGGCAACACCTACCTGTCAGACTTCGGCATCGCGCAGGATATCACGGCGCTGGGAGGCAACCCGCTGGAAGAGTACGACCAGTTCGCCGGGTCGCTGACCTATACCTCACCGGAGCAGATTCGCGGCGAGCCGCCAACGCCCGCGACCGACATTTACAGCCTCGGTATCGTACTGTACGAAGCGCTGACCGGCGAGCACCCCTTCCCAAACGCGCAGCCGGCGGAATTGATTACCAAACATCTCAACGAGCCGGTTCCCGAGCTGCGCCAGCGCTTCCCCGACCTCGGCCCGGAGATGGATGTCGTCATTCAGCGCGCGACGGCCAAGGACCCGAACGACAGGTTTCCCGACCCGCTGACGATGGCCGCGGCTTTCCGGCGGGCGCTGAAAGCGTCCAAGCGCCGCACCGCGCTGCTGCCAAGCGCCGGGCCATCTGCACAACTTGCCGATACAACGCCAACGCCGTTTTCCGTGCTCATCCCGGAACTGGAAACGCCCTACAAGGGCCTGCGTCCGTTTCAGGAAGCCGATGCAGCCGAATTCTTCGGGCGCGAAGCGCTGATCGAGCATCTGATCACGCGCATGGCCGAAGCCGACAACGATCCTGTCGCCCGGTTCCTGGCGGTTGTTGGGCCAAGCGGCAGCGGAAAGTCGAGCGCAGTCATGGCCGGACTGATCCCCGCCCTGCGCGCCGGAGCGCTGTCAGGCTCGCGCGACTGGTTCATCGCCGATATGTCGCCCGGCAGACATCCGTTCACAGAGCTGGAAAGCGCGCTGCTCGGCGTCGCCGTGAACCCGCCGGATGACCTGCTGGCGCAACTGACATCCAGCGAACGCGGACTGGTGACGGCGCTGCGCAGTGCGCTGCCGGCAGACGACACTTGCTTCCTGCTGGTCATCGACCAGTTCGAGGAATTGTTTATTCAGTGCGAAAGCGAAGAGCACCGCGCACTGTTCCTGAAAAGTCTGGCGACGGCGGTGCTGGAACCGGAGTGTAATATCCGGATTGTCATCACGCTGCGCGCTGACTTCTACGACCGCCCGCTGATGTATCCAGGTTTTGGCGACCTGATGCGGACGCGCACCGATGTCGTCTTGCCGCTTAATATCGAGGAATTGCAGCGCGCGATCGTAGAGCCAGCGTCGCGGGCCGGCGTTGAACTCGAACCGGGACTGGTGACCGCCATCGTGGCCGATGTCAGCGAGCAGCCGGGCGCGCTGCCGCTGTTGCAGTACGCGCTCACCGAATTGTTCGAGCGCCGCGACGGGCGCATGCTGCGCCTCGCCACTTATTACGAGATCGGCGGCGCGCTGGGCGCGCTGGCCCAGCGCGCGGATGAATTGTATGGCGGGCTGGATGATGCCGGCAAGAACGCAGCCCAGCAGTTGTTCCTCCGGCTGGTGGCTGCGGGCGACGGCGACGAGCTTGCGCGACGGCGTCTGACCCGCTCGGAAGCGCTCTCGCTGAGCAGCGACGAAAGCGTCATGGAAGCGGTGATCGACACCTTTGGCAAACACCGCTTGTTGACCTTCGACCGCGATCCCAGCACGCGCGCGCCGACTATCGAAGTCGCGCATGAGGCGCTGATTCACCAGTGGGCGCGCCTGCGCGGCTGGCTTGACCAGCATCGCGAAGACCTGTTGCAGCAGCGCCGGCTGGGAGCCGCCGCCGGCGAATGGCACGCTGCCGGGCGCGATCCGAGTTTTCTGGCGCGCGGCATCCGGCTGGAACAGTTCATCGTCTGGTCGGAAAATACCACCATGGCGCTGAACCAGATCGAGCGCGAGTTTCTGCAATCCAGTATCGAGGCACGTAACGCCCTTCTGGCCGAGGAAGCCGACCAACGCCGCCGCGAGCAAATCCTCGAACAACGGTCGCGGAACCGCCTGCGCGTGCTGGCGCTGGTCCTGCTGCTATCGACCGTGGGCGCGCTCGGTCTGACGACAATCGCGCTCAACCAGAGTGAAATTGCACAGCGCAACGCCGCTACCGCGACCTATGCCCAGGGCATAGCGTATGACGAGGCGATCAACGCGCAAACGCAGGCCGCCATTGCCGAGCATAATGCGCTCGAAGCGCGCAGTCTGGCGCTGGCGGCCAGCTCGCAGCTTGCGCTCAAGGACGGCAACAGCGATCTGGCGGTGCTGCTTGCTTTGGAAGCGAACCGCCTCGCCAGTCCGCAGCAGGCGCGCCTCGCTCTGGCCGATGTCGATTATTCACCCGGCACGAAACGCCAGCTTAGCGGGCATCGTTCGGGCATTGCTGACGTCGCCATCAGCGCGAACGAACGAACAGTCGCTTCGGGAGCACGCGACGGCAGCGTCTTTCTGTGGAGCGCCATCACCGGAGACATCATCCATGTGCTTGAGGGCCACACCGACCGCGTAACGGCTGTCACCTTCAGCCCCGTTGGGAAAACGCTGGGACCGGGCCCGGGGATGGCAAGCTGC
>QGUR01000442.1 GCA_003242205.1 Chloroflexota bacterium
CGGATCGTCAATGCCTATGCTACCGCGCTGGAGTTGGCCTATCTCGCAGCCCCGTGGTGGACGCCCATGCCGATGTCATCCTACTCGCTCAGTCTCAGACTGCTCGACTCCAGCGGCTACTGGGACCCGGACGTCATCGCCGACGAATGGCATATGTTCATCAAAGCGTTCTTCCAGCGCGACGGTCAGGTCAAGCTGGAGCGGGTGTTCCTGCCGTTTCTGGCCGATGCCACGACCGGCGAAACCCTGTTCGATGCCTTTCGCAATCGCTACCTGCAATCGCTGCGCCATGCCTGGGGCAGCAAGGAAGTCGGCTATATGGTGGCGAAGATGCTCGAACATCCCGAAATTCCGTTTTCAACTTCCTATCACATCCTGTTCCGCATTTCGCACGATATCCTGCTGGCCGGCGCAGGTTGGATCATCATGACGGTTGGTTCGCAGTTACCGCTGGTGCTTAACCCGGCGCTGCTCGAAGAAATGATGACGATGGGTTTTGCCAACCCGACCTTTGCCCTGTTGCAGATCGCGTTCGGGCTGGTTTCCATTCTGGGTATTGTGTTCTGGTATCAGGACGTGATCGTGCGCCCGCCCCGGCCAAGACCGGCCACGTTCACAGAGCGCGTGCTGACGTTGCTCAGCTTCCCGCTGCTGCCGCTGCTGACGCTGATCGTCGTCGCCCTGCCGACGCTACAGGCGCAGACCCGGCTGCTGGCCGGCGTGCCGCTCCAGTTCCGGGTGACAAAGAAACTCTAGCCCGGGCCGGGCGATTCGTTTCCCGCCCTTGCTTTACGTTAAAGTCTTTCACACTGCGACTTCACACGAGGAGATCAAGCGATGGCAAAAGTTGGTTACATCGGCCTGGGCATTATGGGCGCGGCGATTGCTCGCAACCTCATGAAAGCAGGCCACGAGCTGGTCGTGCATAACCGCAGTCGTGAGATTGTCAACCAGTTCGCCAAAGAAGGCGCGACGCCCGCGACATCGCCCCGCGAAGTAGCCGAACAAGTCGAGTTCGTGTTCACGAACCTGCCGGACACGCCGGACGTCGAGCAGGTCGTGCTGGGGAAAGACGGCATTATTGAAGGCGCGCACGACGGCCTGATTTTCATCGACAACAGCACCATCAAACCGGAAACGGCGCGCAGCCTGGCGGCAAAGCTGGCTGAGGTCGGCGTTCAGGCGCTCGACGCGCCGGTCAGCGGCGGCGATGTCGGCGCGCGCGATGGCACGCTGACGATCATGGTCGGCGGCCCGGAAGACGCCTTCCGGCGGGCGGAACCGCTGTTTCAAGCCATGGGCAAGGCATGGGTACTGGTAGGCGACAGCGGCGCGGGCCAGATTGCCAAAGTTTGCAACCAGATCATCGTCGCCGCGCAAATGGCGTCGCTGGCAGAAGCGCTCATCACGGCGCAGAAGGCCGGCGTCGATCCCCGCCGCGTTGTCGAGGCCATCAAAGGCGGCGCAGCGCAAATGTGGACGCTGGATGTCAAACCGCCACGCCTGTTCGCGGGCAACCGCAATCCGGGTTTCAAGGCCTATATGCAGCACAAGGATCTGGGCATCGTGCTCGATACGGCCAAAACCTACGGCATCCCTCTGCCGGTGACGGCGGTCATCCAGCAGTTGTACACGGCCATGCTGGAGCAAGGCAATCGCGAGCTGGACAACAGCGCTATCATCAGCGTCTACGAATCGCTCACGGGCATTAAACTGGTCGAAAACGAGCAGGACTGAGCGCCCGCGTCGCCGTTCAGACACGATTTATCATTGGTTGGAATGCTGGTATAATCGAACGCTCGACGCCAGCGTAAGCGCTGTTACACAAAACGGAATGGTCCTGTGAAAGAACGCGTGCAGAAATTGATGGCGATGGCGGGCATTGCCTCGCGCCGCGCATCTGAAGTCATGATCGAACAGGGCCGCGTGCGCATCAACGGCAAACTGGCGAAACTCGGCGATCAGGCCGACCCGGAAACCGACGTCATCGAGGTCGATGGCCGTCGCCTGAAGCTTGAACCCGACAAGAAAATCTACATCGCCGTCAATAAACCCAAAAACGTTGTGACGACCAACGTGCGTCACCGCGGCGATGAGCGCCCAACGATCATGGATCTAGTGCCGCATACCGGGCATCTGTTTACGATTGGCCGCCTCGACGCCGATAGCGAAGGGCTGGTTGTGCTGACGAATGACGGCGACCTCGCCCATCGTCTGTCGCATCCGCGTTTCCAGCACACCAAAACGTACAAAGTGATCGTCGAGGGCTTGCCAAGCGCCGAGACGATCCAAAAATGGCAAAGCGGCGTCAACCTCGACGACGGCAAAACCGCGCCCGCATCGGTTCGTATTCTCAAGGGCGCGACCGATCTGAGCACGCTGCGAATCGTCATGACCGAGGGCAAAAAGCGCCAGATCCGGCGCGTGGCCGCCCTGCTCGGACATCGTGTACGGCGGCTTGTGCGAACCCGCATCGGCATGCTGGAACTGGGCAATCTGCGTCCGGGCGAGTGGCGAGAACTGACCCCCAAAGAGGTCAGGGATTTGGCGACGCCTTCACCGGAAATCAAGCAGTTGCTACGCACATCAGCCCGGCAGAGCAGCGCGCGCGGCCCGCGGAAAAGCGCCAGCAACGTGGGAAAGAGCGGCAGACCACAGCCCGGACGGCGCTCAGGCAAGCCACAGCGCAAACGCTAGTCTGGAAGGTAGCTGAAAGCAGGGATGAGCATTTCGCAGTCCGTTGAAGCCTATGTCGCCCGCCAGCCGCAATATGGCTGGCGGCGTTCGCTCCTGCGCGGCTTGATTCGCACGCTGGGATTTAAGGTGCTCTGGAACGTCGACGTCAGCGGCACGGAAAACATCCCCGACGCTGGCCCGACGCTTCTGATGATGAACCACATCTCGCTGCTAGACCCGGTGCTGTGCATGGGCGCGGTGACCAACCGGTTCGTCATTCCCATGACCAAGATGGAAAATTTACCAAACCCCTT
>QGUR01000123.1 GCA_003242205.1 Chloroflexota bacterium
ACCCCGCCCCGTAAACTCTCAAGGCAGCAACCGCGACCGTTCGCGTCAGTATAGCAGCGGGCCAGAAGCGGCGCAACGCAAGCCGGCGCGCGTCACAGCGAGGCCAAACATCAACTCGCCAGCACGTGCACGTCCCCGACATAGACATCATATTCATGGCCAGAGGCATAGAAGCGCACGCGGAGCAGCGCCGAGGGACGCTGCGCTTCCGGAATGATGGACAGCAGGTTCGGACTTTCGTAGACATACCATGTGCCGCTATAGACCTGCTCGTGGTCGGCATAACAACTCAGGCAACGGGCCGGGTCGTTGCGGCTTGGGTCGGCGCGCATGTAGAAACCGTGATACCAGATATTGAGTTGTTCGCGGCCTTCGGCATCCGTGTACTTGTAGTCGATCTGTAACATCAGCGGGCACTCGCTGCCCTGAATACCGCACAGCGGCAGCGACTGATGCTCAAGATAGAACGACGCGCGCACCACCAGTGAGTTGTATCCCGACACGTCGATGCCTTCGGCGCTTGGCCATGGCGCTTGCGAACAACCTGTCTCGCCGTGAGATTGCGCGCCATCGGCCCGGACCAGCCGGATAGCCGGGCGTCCATCGGGAAAGCCAATCTCATAACGTCCGGGCGGCGGCGACTGGCTATCGCCACATTGCCATGGCCAGACGAGGTCGGACAATGACAGGTTACTTTCAGCCAGCGCGACGGGATCGAGTTGCTCGAAACGGCTTGGCTGGAGCAGATTGATCGGGCTGGGCGCGACGACAAGCTGCGGCGACTCCGGCTCCAACTGGATTTCACCGTACTCACCGGGCGGGATCAAGCGCGGGGCCATCGTTGGCGAGTCGATGAATGCCTGCCCGGAGCGATTGAAGACACGAACATGCCCCGGCGTCACCTCCACCGTGTACGAACCACTCTGGTTGATATAGACCACGATGCCGGACGTACCATCCGCTTCTAACGTCACCAGCGGTTCGCGATCCAGTCCGGGCGGCAGATAGACATCGACCTCGCCGCTAACGCGGCTGAGCACGACGCGATAGCCAACGGTGCTCCACTCGAAGCGCGGCATTTGCGCTGATGTCATCATCAACGAACTGCCCGGCTTAAGCGTAACCGCAGCGATCAGGCGATTGTTGCGCGCGTTATCTCGAAAATAGAGGACTGATTGCGACTGGCCATCGACGCTGATACGTTCGTGAACGGTGACATAATGGCCGCTTTGCGGCGCGACATTGCGGTCAATATCGCCGCTGAGAAGATACCCGGCAGTGCCGCGCCCGACTTCCAGCGCAACCTGCATCGGCACGGTGGATTCCAGAAGAAAATAGTTCAACCCCAACCCGCTGACGACACAGATCACGCAGAAGATGGCAAACGCGGTGAGCAGGATAACCCACGCCAGCCGGCTGGCGGTAACCCGCGTCTGCGGACTTACCGGGTTTGGAAATACTGCCGAATCGTGCAAGAGGCGCCTCGCGCGTCGTTCCCTGATAACCTGCCCGGCAGGCGATCCATGTGGAGAAAATCTGACCTCAACGTGGCCTGCCGGCGCGTTCCAAAACTGATCTTGGATGGCAACTGGAGCATTATAGCATAACGAGCTTTGTCTCGACGCTCATGAAGCCTTCAAGTATAATTTGCTTTATACCCATTACGAACAATTCAAGTTTGGAGCTAGGAAAGCCGATGTCTGGGCATAGCAAGTGGTCAACAATTAAGCGTAAGAAAGGGGCAGAAGACGCCAAACGCGGCAAGCTCTTCACGCGGCTGGCGCGTGATATTACCGTAGCGGCGCGGGAAGGCGGCGGCGACGAATCGGCCAATCCGCGGCTAAAGCTCGCCATCGCCAAGGCGAAGGCCGCCAACATGCCCAAGGAAAATATTGAACGAGCGATTCTGCGTGGCACCGGCAAGATCGAAGGCGAGGCGCTGGAAGAAGGAACCTACGAAGGCTATGGGCCGGAGGGTGTGGCTTTTCTAGTCGACTATATGACCGATAACAAAAACCGCACGCTGGCCGAGATTAAGCGCATTTTCAACAAGGCCGGCGGAAGTCTGGCTTCGGCTGGTTCGGTGGCCTGGCAGTTTGAGCAAAAAGGTGTCATTACGCTCAAGGGCGACAATCTCGTATTTGACGAAGTGTTCATGGTCGCCGCCGAAGCCGGCGCAGATGATGTCGTGGACGAAGACGGCACGGTGACGGTTTATACCCCGCGCGAGCTGCTGGCAGCGGTCGAAAGCGCTCTGACGGATGCCGGATACCAGATCGATGAAGCCGAACTACGCTGGGAAGCGAAGAACGAGACCACCGTCAGCGTCGAGAAAGCGCTGGCCAACATGCGGCTGATGAGCGAGCTTGAAGAACTCGATGATGTGCAGTCCGTCGCTTCCAACCTGTCACTGACGGATGAAATCATCGCCGCCTTCGAAACAGCCTGATGCTCTCGTTAGGTATTGACCCCGGCACGGCGACCGTGGGTTACGGCCTGGTGCGCGAACTGAGCGATGGTTCGCTCCAGGCCGTTCATTATGGGGTCATTGTCACGCCACCCAGCCTGCCCATGAATGAGCGCCTGGAGATCATCTTCAAGGATTTGACAGCGCTGATCGAGCAATACAAACCCGACCGGGCTGGTGTTGAAGAACTATTCTTCGCCAAAAACGTCACGACGGCGATTAACGTCGCGCAGGGCCGCGGCGTGATTCTGCTGGCACTGACACTGGCCAACGTACCGATCCTTGAATATAAGCCGAATATCGTCAAGCAGTCGATTTCCGGCTATGGCGGCGCGAAGAAACCGCAGATGCAGGAAATGGTGCGTATCCTGCTCGGTCTGGAGAAAATTCCGAAGCCGGACGACGCTGCCGACGCGTTGGCCGTTGCCATTACCGACCTGCACAGCTATCGCTATGGCGGCTATGCCGTTTAGAAAAGCATTCAGATGATCGCCAGTCTCGAAGGTACTGTCGCGGCGACCTACACCGATCACGTCGTGGTGGTCGCCGGTGGCATCGGATATAAGGTCCTGATGCCGCCGTCATCGCTCAGTAATCTGAACATCGACGACCGCGTGTTTCTGCATACCCTGCTGGTCGTGCGCGAAGATTCGCTCACCCTGTACGGTTTCCTCACACTGGCGGAACGCGAACTGTTCGAAAAAATCATCACCGTCAGCGGAATCGGCCCCAAACTGGGGCTGGCCATTCTCAGTACGCTCGGCGTCGAGCATTTGCGTAACGCGGTCGTCTCGGAAAAGCCGGACGTGCTGGTTCGCGTACCCGGTATTGGCAGAAAAACAGCGCAGAAAATCGTCTTTGAACTGAAGGATAAGCTGTCAGCCGATCTGGCGGACATCCCTGCCGGAACGTTCACCGATGTCAACGCGGACGTGCTGGATACACTCGTCGCGCTAGGGTACAGTATTGTCGAAGCGCAGGCCGCAATTCAGGCGCTGCCGCCAGATGCGCCGGAAGACGTGGAAGAGCGCGTCCGCATCGCGCTGCGCTATTTTGTCTGAGAAACCGACACAAGGGGGCTGGCTTCCGTGCCTGAAAATCTCATCGGCAAACGCGTCGACGTGCTGGACAAGGGTTATGTCGAGCTTCAGGATCTGATGCCCCATCCAGCCAGCGGCATAAGCGGCGACTCGGCCATTGTTTCGGCAGCGCGCGTGTCGTTTCTGGGCGAGAGCAAAGGCCCGGAGAAAGACAAGAAGCTGCTTTTCTACCTGATGCGCAACCATCACACCTCGCCGTTTGAGATGGTCGAGTTCAAGCTGCGCGTGCGCGCCCCCCTGCTTACATGGTGGCAGTGGACGCGACATAGAACCTTTCATTACCAGTCGGCCAACGCGCAGTCGGGCCGGTATACGCCGTTTGATGAAAATGATTTCTATGTGCCATCGGAATGGCGCAGGCAGTCTTCGAGCAACAAGCAGGCCAGCGAAGGCACGCTGGAGCCGGACGTAAGCCGCGAACTGACCGACAAGCTGATTGCGTTTTATGAGAAGGGCTACGCGCTGTATGAAGAAGCGCTCGCGGCAGGCGTGGCGAAAGAGATGGCGCGGCTGTTCCTGCCCGGCTTCAGCGTCTATTACACGTGGGTCGTCAAAACCGACGCCCACAACCTGATGAACTTCCTGCGGCTGCGTATGGCTTCCGACGCGCAGTACGAGATTCGCGTCTACGCGCAGGCCATCTTCGAACACTTCTTCAAGCCCGCCCTGCCCTGGACGGCGGAAGCCTTCGAGATGTACGTTCTGAACAACCCGTCACAGCCGGAAGGTGCGGCCACATAACAGCCCTTCCGGCGCTGACTCAGCGCCGCTTCTATGGATCAGGCAGGCGCAACCCGACAGCGTCCGGCGGTTCGCCTGCCTGAAACCGGCTGATGAAGCAAGGCCCCGAATGGCTAACGCAGCGACGCCCGCAGTTCGGATGTGCGCGTCGGGCAGATAGGTTCGGCGCGCGAGTTGTACGGCGTCACCGACCACGTATAGACCTGATTGAACTGGAACAGGTTTTGACTGAACGTGTACTGGCGGCTGGACGGCATGCGCCGGGACAGATCAAGCTCGTTGCCGTTCAGGTCGCGCAGGACGACCTCGTAATAGAACACCCCGCCGCCAGCGGGCTTCCAGTAAACCGTCACCGGATTGCCGACGACCACCGTCGTCGGGTTGCGGCTGTAGTCCGGCCCGAATTGGAGGCAGTCGGCCAGCCGAGGATCGACGTCGGCGTTACTACTGGTGACAGGTTGCGGCGTCGCGGTCGGTTGAGCCGGCAGTTCCGTCGGCGTATGTGTAGGCGTCCAGGTAGGCGGCAGCGTGGGCCGGCGCAACGGCGTGGGGGTCGGCGGAACGGGCGTTGCCGTCGGTTCTTCGGTCACCTCCGCCACTTCAGGTGCAGTTGGCATGGGTTCCGATCCGGCAGCTATCTGGGGAGAACATGCGATTACCGCCCATGCGATCAGGAAACAGAGAAAGCAGGCGGCGGAAAATTTCATCGATCACCTCAATCGTGTCACGCATCAGCCAGTTTCCGGGCTGCGCCCCGGTCTTTCCTGAGCGTATCACGACTTCAGGATGAACAAAGTTTACGTTCCTTGCGCGCCCGGCCCCAATTCTGTTTCAATGTTGATCATGTGCTCCGAAGCGCGCACGAAGTAATCGCGCATCAGCGTGCGCGCCGGTTCTTCGATGCCGACGGCGTCCATGGCGTCGAGCATGTGTTTAAGCCAGTGGTCGCGCGCCTTCCGGTCAATCGGAAATGGCAGGTGGCGCGCCCGCAGGCGCGGATGGCCACGTTCCTGTGAGAAGAGATTCGGGCCGCCGAACGACTGCACCAGAAACAGATACTGCCACCGTTTGCCCGGTTCCATATCTTCCGGGAACATCGGACGCAGGTAGCTATCGGTCTCAATACGGGCGTAAAACTCGTCCACCAGCCGCCGGATCGTTTTTTCTCCGCCAATGACTTCGTACAGTGTAAAACCCGCTCCCACCTGTTCCCCTCTCTGCCTTAAGAATGTCTGGACAATGCAGGTCATTGCGCTACAATCTGCCAGACACAGTACTATATCCCTTGCGAGATTTCCATTCCTAAGGAGTTACAAGATGCGGTTTCTCCCGCGTTGGGCCGTGGTGTTCGCCGCGCTCGCGCTCACCCTTCCTTCCCTCTCGCTGCTTGCCCAGAACGAGACGACCACCGTTGCCGGTTCTGGCGTTGTCGCCCCGCTCGTTCAGGCGCTGATCGATTCAAACGAGATTGCCGGCGTCGAGGTCAATGTCACCGGCACAAACAGCGGCTTTACGCAGTTGTGCGATGGCGATGTTGATGTCACGCTGGCGACACGCCCGATCAATTCCACCGAGGAGGCGAACTGTATCGCCAACGGCGTCGAGTTTGTCGAACTGCTGCTGGGCCACAATATCATCGCTTTTGTCACCAGCGCTGAAGCCGAAACGCCGCAGTGTGTTACGCTATCGGAACTGACGACGGCCCTCGCGCCCAGCGCACAGAACCAGATCAGCAACTGGAACCAGCTTAATCCCGCCTATCCCGATATCGCGTTGACGGTCGCCGGGCCGGCCATCGATACACCGGCCTACGGCGTCGCCGATGCCGCCATTGAAGGTGTTGGCCTGCGGAGCGACATCAGCGTGCAAGCCAGCGATGAAGAGACGCTGGCAGCGGTCGCGGAAAATCCGGGAACCTTGGGCATCGTCTATCTTGCCAGCATTCAGGCCGCAGACAACGTACGGGCGCTGGAGATCGATTCAGGCGATGGCACAGGCTGCGCCGCGCCAACAGCCGAAAATGTCGAAAATCGCCTCTATCCGGCTGCAGACCGCCTGTTCGCTTATGCCAACATCAACGCGCTTGATAAACCGGGAGCAGCGGCCCTGTTTGAGGCACTGACGGCGGAAAGCGCCGCCGGTGTCGTGGAAGCAGCCGGTTTCACGCCGGCGACCGGAAACGCCTCGACGCGCAACGCGGCGATTGTCGCCGATCGCACAACCGGCCGTCAGTTCAGCCGCGAAGTCGTAGAATACAGCCTGCCGGAACAGATTTTCGGCGGCCTGACGCTCGGCGGCTCGCCGATCGCCGCGACCTACATCCAGACGTTGAGCAACACGTTCACCGGCAGCTATCCTTCTGTCGCTATTGACAGCACATTTCTGGGAACAGCCAACGGCATCACCCGTATGTGCGCCGGCGAACTCGACATCCTCGTGTCCAACGCGGAACTGACGGATGAGCAACTTGCCGAGTGCGAAGCCAATAACATCACGCTGGAACGGCTGGACATGGGCCGCAAAAACGCGGTGCTGGTTGCCAACGCGGAGAGCGATTATCTGGCCTGCCTGACGACGGATGAAATCGCGACCATCTGGCGTGCTCAGTCGGCAGAAGACATCACGACCTGGAACCAGGTCAATGCCGAGTTTCCTGAAGCTGAGATGTTCCTGTTCGCGCCCGCTTCTGGCGCGAATGGCACGAGCGATCTGCTGATGATCGCCACGACCGGCGTAGCGACGCCCATCCGCGTTGACGTAACCGAAACGAATAGCGATCCGCTCTACCGGGCCGCGGCAACTGCCAACGTCGAGGGTGCGCTTACCTACATGCACTGGGCGGAATACCAGCGCGTGCTGGATAACAATCAGGCCAATATCCAGCTGGTGTCGGTCGATGCGGGTGACGGCTGCATCGAGCCTTCTCTGGCGACCATCGAGGACGGTAGCTATCCGATCAGCGAGCCGTTCTATCTGTACGTGAAGCAATCGTCGCTGGTGCGGCCCGAAACGCAGGGCTTCCTGTGGACGGCCCTGAGCGACGCCAATTACACCGCGCTAACTAATGCCGGTTTTGTTGGCCTCGAATTCGGTGAGCTACCCGACACGCGCACGGCGCTCCAGCAGCTGTTTGCTGAAGCCGAGGCCAACGCCGCCGTTCAGGCCGAGGTGACGCCGGAGCCGGAAACGGCGGAAGCCACGCCTGAGGCGACCGAGGAAGCCGGTGAATAACGCGTCCGTCCTGCACGTGCAAACACCCCTGCCATCGGCGGGGGTGTTGCGTTTCATGGTATGTTATACTGCGCTTGAATCCGAACATTTGACCGCTTCACGGTCGTAGACTGGAGCCTGTATGCGTGGCGAACTGGTCGCCATTGACTTGGAAACGACCGGGCTTGATCCCTTGAACGATGCCATCATTGAAGTCGGCGCGCTCCGCTTTCGCGATGGCGAGGTGCTGGATGAATTCAGCACCCTCATTGACCCGGATCGCCCTATCCCCCATCTGATCACCAACATCACCGGCATTCGAACCCAGGACGTGGCGGGTGCGCCGCGCATCGCGAGCATCATCCCCCGGTTACGGGAATTCATCGGCGACGCGCCGATCATCGGCCATAACGTCGGTTTCGATATCGCGTTTCTCAATCGTCAGGGCATCCTGCAAAACAACCCGCGTATCGACACTTACGATCTGGCATCCATTTTGCTACCGTGCGCGCCGCGTTACAGCCTCGGCAGTCTCGCCAGCGATATCGACATCGATCTGACGAATGCACACCGCGCGCTTGATGACGCGCGCGCAGCCGGCCTGCTCTACTACCGGCTGTGGGGCAAAATCATGTCCCTGCCGATCGACACGCTCTATGAAATCAACGTGGCAGCTCAGGATCTTGCCTGGGACGCGCGTTTCGTCTTCGATGCGGCGATCCGCGAACGACTGGCCAACGGCGAGGTTCCCAGCACCGCCGCCACGCAGCTGGCCGGCCCGTTCGTTCCCGACGAGCACGAACACCGCAGCCTGCGCCCGGCGAGCAAGACGACTGAGCTTGATGTCGAGACTGTCACCGCGCTGTTTGCGCCCGACGGCACGCTGGCAACCCGGCTTCAGGGCTACGAGCATCGCCAGCCGCAAATCGCCATGACACAGGCGGTGACCCAGGCCTTCAGTAGCGCGCAGCATGCGATGATCGAGGCCGGTACAGGAACCGGCAAATCGGTTGCCTACCTCGTTCCGGCGATTCTGTGGGCGACGCAGAATAACGAGCGCGTCGTCGTCTCGACCAACACGATCAATCTCCAGGAACAGTTGATGGAGCACGACCTGCCGATGCTGCGGCAGGCGCTGGGCATTCCGTTTCAGGCGTCGCTGTTGAAGGGACGGGCGAATTATCTCTGCCCGCGCCGTCTGATGGCGATCCGGCGGCGCAAGCCCACCAGCGTGGACGAACTGCGGACGCTTGCGAAAATCCTCGTCTGGCTGCTGGAAAGCGATACCGGCGACCGGGGCGAACTCAACCTGCGCGGCCCGGCGGAAATCGCGACCTGGCAGCGCCTGAGCGCGGAGGATGAACACTGCACGCTGGACCGCTGCCGCGCCATGATGAACGGCGCGTGTCCGTTCTACAAGGCGCGCAAGCGGGCCGAGGCGGCGCACATCGTCGTCGTCAACCACGCGCTGCTCATCTCTGACGCGATGACCGATAATCGCGTCATCCCCGATTACGAATATCTGGTGGTAGACGAAGCGCATCATCTGGAGGACGCCACCACCAACGGCCTCAGCTTCCGCGTCGATGAATCAGCGCTGCGCCGCCGTCTGGCCGATCTGGGCGGTCCGCGGCGCGGCCTGCTCGGCGGGCTGATCGTCGCCGCGCGCGCGGGAGCGCCGGAAAAAGAAGTCAAACGGCTCCAGACCTTCGCGCAGATGATCGCCGACGCAACGGCAGCGATGGAAGTCCACATCACCGGCTTTTTCGCGGCGCTGCGCCAGTTCGCAGACGACGTGCTGAACGGTCGTCATGGCGACTATTCCACCCAGATTCGTCTCAATGACAGCCACAGAACGCGGCTGAGCTTCAATCAGGTGCAGCAGGCATGGCGCACGCTGAGCGAGTTTTTCGATGGCGTCAGCGCGGCTATGGCCCAGCTTGCCGGCGCGCTCGATCGCCTGAAGGCTTACAACCTGCCCGATTTCGATGATCTGGTCACCAGTGCCGCGACCGCCGCGCGCTATCTCGATGAGGTCAACGAACGGCTGAACGGTTTCGTCAACAACCCCGACGCAAACACGATTTACTGGATCAATCTCAGCCAGGAAGCAGACAGGCTTTCAATCCACACCGCGCCGCTGCACGTCGGGAAAATGGTCGAGGAATACCTGTGGACCAGCAAGCAGTCGGTCGTGATGACCAGCGCCACGCTGCAAACCAACGGCAGCTTCGACTACATCCGCGACCGGCTGAACGCCGACGACGTGGAAGCGCTGCAGGTCGGCTCGCCGTTCGACTATCGCCGCTCGACGCTGGTCTACGTGCCCACCGACGTTCCAGACCCAAGCGACCGCCATAAGTACCAGCACGCCGTCGAACGCGGCATCATCGAGCTGGCAGCGGCGCTGAACGGGCGCGTGATGGCGCTGTTCACCAGCTACGCGCAACTGCGCGAGACGGCGCAGGCTATCGCGCCGCGGCTGGCGCTGGGCAATATCACGGTATACGACCAGAGCGACGGCAGCAGCCGACAGGCTTTGCTCGATGGCTTCAAGGCAGCGGATCGCGCGGTGCTGCTGGGAACGCGCAGTTTCTGGGAAGGCGTCGATATTCCGGGCGAGTCACTCAGCGCACTGGTCATCGTGCGGCTTCCGTTCGCTGTGCCGTCCGACCCGGTCTTTGCCGCGCGCTCCGAAACCTACGGCAATTCGTTCACCGAGTACGCCCTGCCCGACGCCATTCTGCGTTTTCGTCAGGGCTTCGGCAGGCTCATTCGCACAGCGTCCGATCGAGGCGTCGTGGCGATCCTCGACAGCCGCATCATCAACAAAACGTACGGGGAAAGCTTCATCACCGCCCTGCCCGACTGCACGATCGAGCGCGGGCCGCTGGCTGGCCTCGCCCCCGCGGCGACCCGCTGGCTGGCCGGGCAGGACAGCTGAACGTTATAGATAAACCACGCTGTTTAACGCCCGCCGGGCAGCGGCGTCGTCGCGTGTTTGGCGGGCAGCGGAAATAGGTCGTCAACGCAGATCAACCGGCCCTGCTCCATCGACAGATTGGCGGCGATGCCGACGATGACCGACGCCGCGCCGTCGATGTGTGACGCCGCCCGGTTCAACGGATCGGGCGGCGGGTCGGGCGCGAAGAGTTGCTCCAGCATCACCGGGTCTGCGCCACCGTGGCCGCCATCGCCAACCGGCACATCGACCTCATAGGATTCGCCGAACATCGGATGCACGCGCATGCGCGCGCTCTTGAAAGCCGTCTTGCTCGCGCCTGTGCTCTCCGCCTGACCATCTCCGAGCAGGTGGTTGATATTCTCGACGATATCCATCTCGATACGGCCTTTGGTCCCGGTGATCGCCACGCGCAGACCTTCCCACGGCGAGTAAGCGATCAGGCAGTAGGAGAGGATGACGCCATTGCGATAGCGCACCGACACGCTCATGGTGTCCTCAATCGTGATCGGTTCACCAAACACGTTGCGATCGCGCAAATAGCCGGTCTCGGCCTCCGCCGCCAGGTACAGGCCTCGAAATGCCTCCTTCTGGTCGAGGAACAGCGCAAAGGGGTCATTCGCCGCTTCCGGCACGCCGGTATAGCGCTCGTAAGGATAATACTCGCCGCGCGCTTCGGCATTCTTTCGACCGTAAAACAACAGGTCACCCATCGCCATCACCTGGCGTGGATAGGAGTCAATCCACCAGTTCACCAGATCAAAATGGTGTGTCGCCTTGTGAACCAGCAGCCCGCCGCTGTTCTCCTTTTCACGATGCCAGCGCCGGAAGTAATCGGCTCCGTGGCTGGTATCGAGCATCCATGAAAAATCAACCGACAGCGGCGTACCGACCAATCCATCAATGACCAGTTGGCGAAACTGGCTGTAGGCAGGCGCATAACGGTAGTTGAACGTAACCCGAAGCGAGCGCCCGGTGCGCTCAATGGCGTCGAAAATGGCCCGCATTTTGTCGAGATCGGTCGTCATGGGCTTTTCGGTGATGACGTCGCAACCCAGTTCCATGGCGCGGACGATATAGTGATGGTGCGTGCTGTCCACCGTCGCGACAATCACCACATCGGGCGACGTTTCAGCGATCATCCGGTCAAACTGCGTGGCGTGGTACGTAGGCCGTGGCGCAAGACCATACTGGCTCTGCAACTGCGCGTTGTACCAGTCCATGCGCGTCTGGCTGAGGTCGCAAAACGCGACCAATTCGGAAACGTCGCGATAGGTCGCGCAGATGGCATTGACAAACATCCCCGAACGGGACCCTGTTCCAACGATCGCATAGCGTTTGGAGGTCACAGGCTTCACCTTTTACCAACAGGTCATTTCGTCTGGAGCGCCTCTCGCGTCGCTTCGGGCAAATAGTCGCGAATCACGCGCCATGTACCAGCACAGACGATGAAGGCGACCGCAGACACCGTTATGAATACGAAGACGCCGCGCGGCAGCAGCAGGCTCACGCCTACCGGAAGCGCCGCCGCGACAAGCACACCGGCAGACCACAGCGGACGGGCGAACGCCAGTTGAACCGCCGACCTGATCAGCGATTTGAGCGGCATTTCTTCCAGCAGCACCAGCAGCGTCCAGGCATACAGATTGGTTAAAAGCAGGGCGATGACCATGAACAACGTGACGCTGCGGGCCATAAACGCGAATGGATCGCCGCTCAGGTCCATATACGGCAGAATCATCAGGTTCAGCGCGGCCAACCCGCCGGCACACGGTTGAATTTGGCCAGAGCCATGGGTTTT
>QGUR01000124.1 GCA_003242205.1 Chloroflexota bacterium
TTGCCCCGGCTTTGCTTTGGATACATTTCCCGACGGGTCCGAGGTCCGCATTATCGACGTTCCCGGTCAACGAGACTTCAACGAGAACCTGCTGGCAGGCGTCGGCGGCATCGACGCCGCGCTGCTGGTGATCGCCGCCGACGACGGCGTCATGCCGCAGACGCGCGAGCACCTTGCCATCCTCGATCTGCTTCAGATCAAAACCGGCGTGATCGCCCTCACCAAAACCGATCTTGTAAACGACACCGGCTGGCTGGAACTGGTCGAAGCGGAAATCCGCGAGACGGTTCAGGCGACCGTTCTGGCGAACGCGCCCATCGTGCCGGTTTCGGCGGTCAGCGGTGACGGCCTGAACGGGCTGCTGGCAGCGCTCGGCGAAGCGCTGGCCGGTCTGCCCCCCACGCCGGACCTGGGCCGCCCGCGCCTGCCGGTGGACCGTGTCTTCACGCTCAGCGGCTTCGGAACCATCGTCACCGGCACGCTGGTGGGAGGCACGCTGGCAACCGGCGACGAAGTGGAATTTCAGCCCACTGGTGTGCGCGGGCGCGTGCGCGGCTTGCAAAGCTACCGGCAGGCCGTTTCGATCGCCCAACCGGGCAGCCGGGTTGCCGTCAATCTAAGCGGTGTTGACCGCCAGCTTGTCAGGCGCGGTGATGTCCTGACGCGGCCCGGCCAGATGAGGCCGGCGACGCTGCTGGATGTTTTCTTCCGCCATCTGCCCGACGCCAGCCGCCCGCTGCGCCACAATGCGCAGGTCAAGGTCTTCTGCGGTGCGGCGGAAGTGATGGCCCACGCGCGCCTGCTGTCCGCAGACATGCTGGCCCCCGGCGAGGAAGGCTGGCTTCAGCTCCGGCTGGACGCGCCGCTGGCTGCTGCGCCGGGCGACCGCTTCATCCTGCGTTATCCTTCGCCGCCCGAAACCATCGGCGGCGGCGTGGTCGTCGACCCGCACCCGGCCAGAAAGTGGCGGCGCATGCAGCCTGATGTGCTGGCCGCGTTAGCGACGCGCCTTGAGGGCAGCCCGGCGCAGCGCATTGCCCAGCTTGCCGGCGGGCCGGAGCCGGTCCAGCCTCAGACGTTGGCCCGTCAGACGGGCATGCCCGAAGCCGAAACTGCCATTACCGAAGCGCTGAACAGCGGTCTGCTGGTGCAATTTGACGATGGAAGCGTGCTGGCGGCGCAGGCATGGCAGGCGCTGCGGCACAGTATCGAAGAGATGCTGGCGGCCTTCCATCAGGCGGAGCCGCTGCGGGCGGGCATGCCGCGAGAAGAACTACGCAGCCGCCTGAAAGTGAAAAATGCCACGCTCAGCCTGTTTCTCAACAGGCTGCCGGGCGTCGTTTCCGAGCAGAACCTCGTCCGGCTGGAGACACATGCCATCCGGCTGACCGGCGCAAACGCCGCCAGAGCCGATGCCCTCAGAGCGCGGCTGGCCGAAAACCCGTATCTGCCCCCAACATGGCGGGAAGCGGTCGAATTGGCAGGTGAAGACGTGACGCGCGCCCTGATCGAGCTGGGGGAAATCGTTCAGGTCAATGCCGGCGTCATCTTCCCTCGCCGGGCCTATGAAGAAATGGTCGCCGCTACGCTGGAGATGATCGACGCGCAGGGTTCCGTGACGGTGGCTACGGTTCGCGACCGCTTTGCCACTTCGCGCAGGTTCGCCATCAGCCTGCTTGAACATCTGGATGCTACGGGCGTCACCCGGCGCGTGGGCGAAGTGCGCGTGCGCGGGCCGAAAGCTTCTCCCTCGCACGCTTCTCAAAAACGCGAACAGCGCTCCTTTTAAGATAGAAAATAGAAAAAGCTAGTCGTTCAGAATGGGGCTTCAGCCCATGCCTGCAGCCTGACCTCGATGCGATCCCCGGCGTTGACCCCCAGACGCGAGGCCGCGCTGCCGCGATTGACCGCGATTTCGAGGAAACCGCTGCTGCCGATAATCGCCACCAGTTCACCGCTTTCGGCTTCGGCATAGGTGCGGCGCACGCCCACCAGCGATTGCCCCGCGACCTGCACCTCTGCCGTCGCCGCGTCGAACGTGACCGCGCGTGGCTGGCGGTTGAACCTCGGCGTCAGCGCGATTCCGCCGCCCTCCGCCCAACGGCAGGTCCCGATGCTCGTCACGACATTGCCGAAATGGTCGATGTGCAACACTTCTCCGATGATTCGTTCGCCGGAAGTTTCCAGCAACGGCGCGGGCAGGCGCACGGGATCGGTGATGACGAAACCCAGCGCGTGCAGCGGCACATTCGCGGCGAGATTGGCCGCCAGCGGCGCGAAGATGTCGCGCCCGTGAAAGGTGCTGCTAACCTCCGGGAGATGAAAGCGCTCTTCCGTCGGCTCGATGAACGTCGCTTCGTCCCACTCGTCGAGCACATAGCTTAGTACGCCGTTGTCCGGCGCGACGAAGAGATAACCGCCCGCCGAGGCCACCAGCGGACGCCGTTCACTGCCGACGCCCGGATCGACCACCACCAGAAAGATCGTGCCATGTGGGAAATAGCGATAGGTGGTCAACAGAGTAAAGGCGGCCTGCCGCACGTTCTGCGGTTCAATGGCATGAGTCACGTCGATGAAACGCGTCTGCGAATGGATACCCAGCATCACGCCCTTCATCACGCCTACGTAACCATCCGCCAGGCCAAAATCGGTCAGAAGTGCGATCACAGGCTGCACGGCGCTACTCTCCCTCGCTACGACAGCCGATTTTGCGCGCAAAACAGGCCAAACGCAACCCGAATGCCGGGACGTTGACAACGCGCCGCGCCTGCGTATATACTGCTCGCGGAACGAGCGACTGTTTCGAGGTCAGGCAGTGATTTTCGATCACCATCATCAGCGCATACAGCTCCCCGAACCGGTGTTGGCCGACTCGTAACGACCGTCACGTTTGTTCCACGTTCGTAGTTTACAGTCCCCGCGCCGGCGGGGTTTTTTGTTTTCGGAAGGAGACGCCGATGCTGGCTGTCATCGACTATGGCGCAGGCAATTTACGCAGCGTACTGCATGCCCTGAACTTCCTCGGCGCAACCAACATTCGCGTGGCGCGTGCGCCCTACGAGTTGCGCGGCGCGGACAAGATCATCCTGCCCGGCGTCGGAGCATTCGGCGCAGGCATGGAACGGCTGCGCGCGCAGGATCTCGTGCAGGCGATCAGGGACGCGGTGATCGCCGGAACGCCCTATCTCGGCATCTGTCTGGGCATGCAATTCCTGTTCGAGCGCAGCGACGAAATGGGCGTGCACGAGGGCATCGGCCTGTTGCCCGGCGAAGTCACGCGTCTGAACGCCGCGCCCGGCCTGAAAGTGCCGCACATGGGCTGGAATCGCCTGCAAGCCCGGCGCGAATCCGCGCTGCTGAACGGTGTTTCGAGCGCGGGCTATGCCTATTTCGTCCACAGCTATCACTGCGTCCCGGCGCGTGACGATGATATTCTGGCGACCGTCGATTACGACGGGCCGGTTGTCGCCGCCGTCCAGCGCGATCACATTTACGGCGTTCAGTTCCATCCGGAAAAGAGCCAGCGCCTTGGCCTGCAAATCCTGTCCAACTTTCTGGAGCTATGAAGATGCAAATTTACCCGGCGATTGACCTGCGCGGTGGTCAGGTGGTGCGCCTGAAGGAGGGCGACCCGAACCGGCAAACGGTCTTCAGCGCAAACCCGGTCGAAACGGCGCAGCGCTGGATCGATCAGGGCGCGACGTGGCTGCACGTCGTCAACCTCGATGGCGCATTTGCGGAAGCGAACAGCAACGGCGCAATTCTTGAGGCGCTCGCCCGGCTGGATGTAAAGGTGCAGTTTGGCGGCGGGCTGCGGCAATTGAGCGACGTGCAACAGGCGTTCGACCGCGGCGCGGCGCGCGTCGTTCTCGGCACAGTCGCCGTCGAACAGCCTGAAGTGGTCGCGGAAGCGGTAGCGCGCTGGGGCGCGGAGCGCGTTTGTATCGCGCTAGATGCGAAGCACGGCAAAGTCGCCACGCACGGCTGGCAGCAGGCGAGCGACCATACCCCGGTCGAACTGGGCCGCCAGATGGTCGAACAGGGCGTACGACACGCGCTGTATACGGACGTCAGCCGCGATGGCGGGCTTGCAGGCGTCAACATCGACGCCACCGTAACGCTGGCGCGCGAGACCGGGCTGGCGGTCATCGCTTCCGGCGGCGTGAGCAGCGCCGGAGAAATCGAGCGTCTGGCGGCCAGCGGCGTAGTCGCGGGAGCAGTAATCGGCATGGCGCTCTACGAAGGGCGGCTGACCCTGATGGAAGCGCTGGCGGCGGCAGGAGGCATAAATGCTCGCTAAACGGATTATCCCCTGTCTGGACGTGATGAACGGGCGCGTTGTCAAGGGCGTCAATTTCGTCAACCTGCGCGACGCCGGCGACCCGGTAGAACAGGCGGCCATTTACGACCGTGAAGGCGCGGATGAACTGGTGTTTCTCGACATCACCGCCTCGAACGAGAACCGCGCGACGATGCTCGACATGGTTCGCAACGTGGCCGACGCGATCTTCATCCCCTTTTGCGTCGGCGGCGGCATTCGCAGCCTCGAAGACATCCGCGCGACGCTGCTGGCAGGCGCGGATAAAGTGTCGATCAACAGCGCCGCCATCCGCGATCCCGACCTGATCAACCGCAGCGCGCAGGCCTTTGGTTCGCAGTGTATCGTGGTCGCAATCGACCCGAAGTGGAACGGCGAGCGCTGGGAGGTCTATATCAACGGCGGGCGTATACCAACCGGGAAAGACGCCATCGAATGGGCGCGCGAAGTCGAGCAGCGCGGCGCAGGTGAAATCCTGCTGACCAGCATGGACCGCGACGGCACAAAAGCGGGGTACAATATCGAACTGACTCGCGCGGTCGCCGAAGCCGTGTCCATTCCGGTCATCGCCTCCGGCGGCGCGGGCACGATGGAACACTTTTGCGAAGCGCTGACCGAAGGCAAGGCTGACGCAGCCCTTGCGGCCAGCATCTTCCATTACAACGAAATCCGGATTGGCGAACTGAAGGCTTATCTGGCCGAACGGGGCGTGCCCGTTCGCCTGTCCGGTTGGGAAAGCGCGATATGAATTTCGACCAGCTCAAATGGGATGAGAACGGTCTGATACCCGCCGTCGTTCAGGACGCCAGCACGCTTCAGGTGTTGATGGTCGCCTATATGAACGAACAGTCGTTGCGCGCCACGCTCGACGGCGGCGAGACGGTCTTCTGGAGCCGCAGCCGCCGCGCGCTGTGGCACAAGGGAGCGACATCGGGCAATGTGCAGCGCGTGCGTGAAATTCGCTATGACTGCGACGGCGACACCCTGCTGATTCTGGTCGACCCCGCGGGGCCTGCCTGCCATACCGGCGCTGTATCCTGCTTCTTCCGCACGCTGGAGACACCAAATGCCTGACATGCTGCACGAGCTTGAAAACATCATACTGGACCGCAGGGCGAACCCGCAGCCCGGCAGCTACACCAATCGCTTGTTCGAAGCGGGCCTGAACCGCAGCGCGCAGAAAGTCGGCGAAGAAGCCACCGAGGTTATCGTCGCGGCGCTTGGGCAGGACCGGCACGAGCAGATAGGCGAGCTGGCCGATCTGTTCTACCACACGCTGGTGCTCATGGCGCAACTGGACATCCGGCTTGGCGACGTTGAAGCAGAACTGCACCGCCGCCATCATGGCGACCGTTAGCCAGCACTGTGTTACCCGCCTTCACCACGATTTTCGAGGACCCCAAGTGCCACCAACCGACCGATTTGTCGCCAGCACAACGTTTCACGTGCGTTACGCCGAAACCGACGCGATGGGCATTGTCCATCACGCCAGTTATATCGTCTATTTCGAGGAAGGGCGCAGCAACTACGCCCGCCAGCGCGGTAGCGACTATGCCAGCTTCGAGCGCAGCGGCCACTATCTGGCCGTGACGGAAGTCAGCGCCCGCTATCTCAAACCGGCGCACTACGATGACCGGCTGACGATTTACTGCTGGCTGGTCGAAATGAAGAGCCGCGCGCTGACATTTGGCTATGAAATCGTAAACGCGGCCACGGGCGAACTGCTGGTCACCGGGCAATCGCGCCATGTTTGCATCAACCGCGATGGGCGTGTTGCGCCGATTCCGCCTGCATGGCGTGCCTGGGCATCTGCCCTTTAGGTCTGCGTCCAACATATACTTGTGCACTCCTGCCCTCAGCGGGCAGTAATAACGCTGCTGGCGTGTATGATGACCCGCCATAAGAGCCTGCTTGTCTTAGCACTTAAGCAATCTGTACAGATGATATGGCGCTTAGCGGGAACATGATGCTATACTAAAATCAACATTTATAACCCGCTGGCTATGTTCAGGAGCAACCATTGAATGCGGTTACACGAGCTTCTTGAGCAGTCGTATCAAACTTTACTGAAACATGCACCGGGTGCGCGTGTTGTCTTGCTCCACCCACGAAGCCGTTACCGTTCAGTCGTCATTGCGCGACTGCTCAACGCGCCTGATGTATGCGCCTATTATTACGCCATGGGGCCGGACGACATCAGCATCGAATCGTTCCTCTCCGGCATTACGCACGATGTCGCCAACCAGCACCCGACCTTTGGCCGTCATCTGGACATGCTGCCTGCCGAGGCGTGGCAGGACAAAAGGCTGCTTCTGGAAACCTTCGCCCGCGACATCAGCGAATTATCCGATGGCCCGTTCTTTCTAGTGCTCGACGAATACGACCGCAGCGACAGCGCCGACCCGGTTCAATGGTTTATCGAGCAACTGGTGTCATTATTACCTGAACACTGCACGCTCGTCATCAATAGCCGCACGCTGCCGCGCCTGCCGTGGATTTCGATGATTGCCCGCAGGAGCGCGGTGCTGCTCGAAGATGACCGGCTAATCAGCAACGACTTTTATGACGTGCCGCGAGACGGCGAACAGCAGCTTGAGGTGTTCGCGCTTGGCCCCGGTTTCGTCCTGCTCAACGGCAAGATGATCGACACCTGGGAAGGCCACCTGCCGCGCCTGCTCTTCTTCTTTGCGCTGGATCGCCCGGTCATCACACGGTCCGAGATTTGTGAGGCGTTCTGGCCCAAGCTGGACACCGATCAGGCTGTCAACGTATTCCACGTCACGAAACGCCGCCTGCACAAAGCGCTGAATATGGACGTGCTGGTGCACGAAG
This sequence comes from Chloroflexota bacterium, assembly GCA_003242205.1. GTDB lineage: Bacteria > Chloroflexota > Anaerolineae > Aggregatilineales > Phototrophicaceae > ZC4RG36. The sequence continues at coordinate 7,151 of QGUR01000124.1, forward strand.
ATGGTTACTACAAGGTCAACCCGCGGCTTGGCGTGCAGTACGACGCTGTCGATTTCGTCGCCCAGTTGATGGAAGGCCGCGACGAGAACAATCCCAATCGCATGGAAGCCTGGCAGCGCGCCATCGAGCTTTATCGCGGCCCGTTCCTGCAGGGGCATAACGACGAGTGGATTCTCTCGCGCCGGCAGGATTTTCAGGCGGGTTATCTGGAAGCGCTCACAGCGATGGCAAAACAGCGGCAGGAAGATGGGAGGCCCGAACACGCGCTCGGCCTGTTCCAGCGCGCGTTGGCAGAGAACAGCGAACACGAGGGGCTGCATCGGGAGATCATGCGCCTCTACACATCGCTGGGACGGCGCAGCGAGGCCGCAGCGCACTACCTGAAACTGGTGGACGACCTCAAACGACAGGGGCGCAAGCCGGAACCGGAGACCGTGGCGCTTTACAACGAAATTATGGCCTGACCGGCCTGAACGCATGGCATGAACAAATGCCCGCCGCGACGGCGGGCGTTTGTTTTTAGCCGGCGGACATGATTTGTAACAACAATGTTGCGATACTAAAGTAGGTCAACACGCCGGCGATATCGGCCAGTGACGTCACCAGCGGCGCGCTGGCGATTGCCGGATCAAAGCGAAAACGGGTAAGCAGAAACGGCAATACCGTACCGATTAGGCTGCCGACCACCACTACAATCACCATCGTCAGCGCTACGATGAGGGCAATTTCCGCCCCTGCTCTAAGCAAGCCGATGCCAGAAACCACGACTGCCATCGTCAGGCCCAACGCGGCGGAAATGACGATTTCCTTTCGCAAGAGCTGCCACCAGTCCTTCAGCTTCACCTCGCCCATCGCCATGGCGCGCACGACAAGCGTTGCCGCCTGCGATCCGGCATTGCCGCTGCTGGCGATCAGCAGCGGCAGAAAAAAGACCAGCGTCACATTGGCGGCGATCGTCGCCTCGAAGCTGGCGATCACCGCACCTGAGAATACATTGGTAAAAACCAGAGCCAGCAGCCAGCCCACGCGCCCGCGGTAGACTTCCCGAAATGTCGCATCGGGGAAACTGCGCTTCAGCGGCGCAATGGCTGCCACCCGGTGAAAGTCCTCCGTCGCCTCTTCCTGAGCCACGTCGAGCACGTCGTCGAAAGTGACGATGCCAACCAGCACGCCGTGCGTATCAACGACGGGCAGGATCGGGAGGTCATAGCGTTCCATGGTGCGAACCGCCGCTTCCCGGTCCTGATCGGCCTGCAGGGCGATAAACATCGAGTCCATCAGGTCTGAAACCCGGGTCTCCGGCTCGGCCAGAATGAACTGTTTGAGATCGAGCGCGTCGAGCAGTTGCCAGCCATCGTCCACCACATACAGCGTGTCGATGGTTTCGCTTTTCTGCCCTCTGGCACGAACATGCTGGAGCGCTTGAGCAACCGTCCAGTGTGGTTTCACCGCGACGTAGGCAGGCGTCATCAGACGGCCAACGCTCTCCGGCGGGTAGCCCAGAAGCTGGCGTGTTTGCCGCAGGTCTTCCGGCGATAACAGGTTCAGCAGCTTCTGTGTGACTTCTCCCGGCAGCTCTCCGAGAAGATGCACGCGATCATCGACGGCCAGTTCGCTCAGCAGCCGGCGGGTCTCTTCCTGAGTCAGTTCCTCCATCAGCCGGTTCTGCCGGTCTGGTTCGAGGAGCGAAAAGACATTGCCGGCAACGTCGCGCGGAAGCAGACGGAACAGCAACATGCGCTCCGGCATGTCGATTTCAAACAGCAGATCGGCCAGCTCCGGCTCAGGCACAGTGGCGACTTCCTGACGCAGCTCGTCCAGACGCCTTTCGGAGAGCAACTCGCGCACGTTCACAATCTGGCTTTCCAGCATCACCCCCTCCTGTTACCGCGTGGCCTGATGGCCGCCAACCTCGGAAATAAAAACGCCTACACAAGGCAGGCGTTTTCCGTTCTTCACGTGCGTCCCTGGAGGGATTCGAACCCCCGACCTTGAACTTAGAAGGTTCCTGCTCTATCCACTGAGCTACAGGGACATCATGAGGTTTCCCTCAGATCATACGGGAAAATGCGCCTGCAAACAAGCCTGATTCGGCGCGATGAGCCGCCGAAAATCATCCCGCACACCAGCACAAATGTGCTAAAATAGCCGGGAACGCTATTGGCGCGGGCGCGTATGTATAGTATAATAAATGAAGCGAACAAGCCTTTTCAGAAGGACTTCACCTCGCAAAAACAGGCATCCATTGACCGAAGCCTTCCGGCTGACTTGCTTAGGTCAGAATGACCTGAACGTTCTAGAACCAATCGCGGCACACCATAGTGATCGGCGGCCACGCTGTGGGCCTTCCGGCGCGGTCTGGGCTTTCCTGCGTCATTCGCCCGGCGCGCGTGGCGTGCCAGCCAATTGGTGACGAGGAGATCGTATGACGGATCGCACAGGGATTGCTCCCCAAGTTTATACCGAAGATAACATTCGCAAGCTTGATCCGATGGAGCACATTCGCCTCCGCCCCGGCATGTATGTCGGAGGAACGGACTCGCGAGCGCTGCACCATCTGATTTACGAAGTCGTAGACAATGCCATTGACGAGGCCCTGGCAGGTCGCTGCGACACGATTATCGTTACCCTGATGGACGACAACTGGGTGTCTGTGGACGATAACGGCGTCGGCATTCCGGTCGGCTTCAAGAAAGAAGCCAATATGTCGACGCTGGAAATGGTCATGACGCAGGTCGGCGCTGGCGGCAAATTCGACAACAGCGCTTATAAAGTCAGCGGTGGTCTGCACGGCGTCGGTGTTTCGGCGGTGAACGCGTTATCCGAGGAGCTGACGGCGGAAGTGCGCCGCAACGGCTACCTGTGGCGACAGACATATCAGGCCGGAAAGCCGGTTACCGAAGTCAAGAAAGTGCGCCCGCTTAAGGATGGCGAGCCAACCGGAACCAAGATCACTTTCAAGCCTGACTTTACCGTTCTCGAACCCAACGAATTTAGCTATTCCACGCTGGCGCAGCGTTTCCGTGAGATGGCCTTCGTCACCCGCCGCGTCACGATTACGTTGCGCGACGAGCGTGTCAAGCCGATTCCGAAAGAGATCACTTTTTATTTTGAAGGCGGCCTGCAGTCGTTCGTGCGCTATCTGAACCGCAACCGTACCCCGCTGCACCAGCCGGTTTACGCAGAACGCGACGTCGAGATCACCCCGGAAGGCAAGCAGCCGGTGACGATCGGCGTTGAAGTCGCCTTCCAGTACACCGATACGGCGACCGTGACCGAACTGGCTTTCGCCAACACGATCAACACGCCCGACGGTGGCACGCACCTGACCGGCCTGCGCGCCTCTCTGACCGGCGTCATCAATCGTTACGCGCGCAAAGCGGGCTTGCTGAAAGAGAAGGACAACAACTTCTCCGGCAATGACACACTGGAAGGCCTGACGGCGATTGTCAGCATCAAGCATCCGCATCCGTCATTTGAAAGCCAGACCAAGGTTAAGCTGATCAATCCCGAAGTGCAGGGCGCGGTTTCGCAGGTCGTCACCGAGGTCTTCAGCGAATTTCTGGAAGTGAACCAGCGCGAAGCCCGCCGGATTGTCGAGAAATGTATGACGAGCATGCGCGCCCGTGAAGCCGCGCGCAAGGCCCGCGATCTGGTTCGTAGCGGCCCCAGCCTGCTCGAAAGCTCGACGTTGCCCGGCAAACTGGCCGACTGCTCGCAGCATGGCGAAAACGCGGAAATCTACATCGTCGAGGGCGACTCGGCGGGCGGCTCGGCCAAACAGGGACGCGACCGCCATTTCCAGGCCATTCTGCCGCTGCGCGGCAAAATCCTGAACACCGAGCGCGCGCGGCTGGATAAGATGCTGGACAACAACGAAATCAAGGCGCTTATCTCGGCGCTGGGCACGGGCATCAGCGAAGACTTCCGCCTTGAAGGGCTGCGCTATGGCCGCGTCATCATCATGACCGACGCCGACGTAGACGGCAGCCACATTCGCACCCTGTTGCTAACGTTCTTCTTCCGCCACATGCAGCCGCTGATTCAGAACGGCCACCTGTACATCGCCCAGCCGCCGATCTTCCGGCTGCAAAACGGCAAGGACGTCGAGTATCTGTATAGCGAAGCAGGCGTCAATGAGAACGAGCTGCTCGCACGCGCCCTCAAGCGCTACAAGGACCCGGACAAGGTCAAAGTCAGCCGCTACAAGGGCCTCGGCGAAATGAACCCGGAACAACTGTGGGAAACGACCATGGATCCGCAGACGCGCACGCTGCTGCAGGTCACCATCGAAGACGCCGCCGAAGCGGATCGCATTTTCGATATGCTGATGGGCAGCGCCGTGCCGCCGCGCCGTCGCTTCATCCAGACGCACGCCAGAAACGTTCGCAACCTCGACGTCTAATCGCCGCAGCACGACAGGATACCGGGCGCCCCTCACTTCAGAGGGGCGCTTTTGATTCCAGCCGTCAGTCTAGAGAGGCCAGATCACCGGCACAAGCACCAGCGCGAGGATGAAAATGATGATCGTGAGCAGCGCCCCAACCTTCACGAAGTCGGTAAACCGGTAGCGTCCCGGGCCATAGACCATCATGCAGGCCGGTTCCAGCGGCGTAATGTAGGAGCAACTCGCCGCCACCGCGATCATCATCGCAAATGTGCGGGGATTCAGGCCAAGCTGCACAGCCGTCTGGATGGCGACCGGAAGAATGACGACCGCCGCCGCCTGATTGGACATCGGCTGAGTGAGCAACATGGTCGCAACAAAAAACGCGCCGAGCAGAACCAGCGGGCTGGCTCCGGCTGTCAGGCGGACAATTTGATCCGCGAGGAAATCCGCAGTGCCGGTCGTCGCCATTGCCGTGCCGAGCGCCAGCATACCGCCAACCAGAATGATGAGCTTCCACTCGACTTCCCGGTAGGCTTCTTCAGGCGTGATACAGCGCGTCACAAACGCCAGCGCCGCCCCGGCCAGCAGGGCCACCGGCAGCGGAACCCAGCCCACAGTGCCGACCAGCAACGAACCCACGAACAGGGCCACTGCGATCGGCGCGCGCTGCAAATTCGGTCGCTGCCCCTCGACCTGTCCGAGAATACTGATCGTGCGAT
>QGUR01000443.1 GCA_003242205.1 Chloroflexota bacterium
CCCGAGGGTTCCTGGGCTTCTCCGGCGGGGGTGTCGGTGATCCATGCAGGCGTGCTGATGAAGCTCGGCGCGTATGCGGCGCTGCGGGCCGGCGTCCAGCTTCTGCCCGATGGCGCGCAGGTTCACCTGCCGTGGATCGTTTTCCTGACGCTGATCAACGTGGTCTATGGCGCGTTCATCGCCTTCAGACAGCGAGACTTCAAGTACGTCATCGGTTTTTCGTCGGTCAGCCACATGGGCCTTGTCAGTATGGGCTGGGCGACGATGAACCTGACCGGCATGACCGGCGCGGGCCTGCAAATGTTCAGCCACGGCGCGATGACAGCGCTCTTCTTCGGCGTCGTCGGCATGGTCTACGACCGGGCGCACACGCGCGATATTCCGAGCCTTGGCGGGTTCGTCAAAGTCATGCCGTGGGTTGCCGTGGCGTTCATCGTCGGCGGTTTGACGAGTATGGGTATGCCCGGTTTCAGCGGCTTCATCGCCGAGTTCCCGATCTTTGTCGGCATGTTCCGGGCGTCGCCTGAAATCTCGCTCACCATCGGCGATTTTGTCCTGACCAACTACTATTCAGTGCTGGTCGTTCTGGCCGCGCTGGGTGTCGTTATCACAGCGGCTTACGTGCTGCGAGTTACCAGCCAGGTGTTCTTCGGCGAGTTTGATCCCTCGCGTTACCACGAGGTCATCACCGATATCACCGTGCGCGAGCGCTTTGTGCTGCTCTTCCTCGGTTCGCCGCTGCTCATCATAGGGCTGGCTCCCTGGCTGATGGCCCCGATGATCGAGAACGGCCTGCGGCCTGTGCTTGCCATCCTGGGAGGCGCTTAAACGTGGGGAATGAATTCGACTTCTTAACCCATCTTCCGGCTATCATGCCGGAAATCGGCCTGGCGATTCTGGCGATTGTCGTCCTGGGCCTCGATCTGTTCCTGCCCGAAAGCCGGCGGCGCAGCATCGCGCTTGTGGCCGGCATCGGTCTGGCGGCGCTGGCGCTGACGCCGCTCCTGTGGGGGCCGCCCGCCGTTCCGACCGGCATCGGGCCGGAGGAACAGAATCAGGTGCTGCTGTTCTGGGGTGGCATGGTTCGCCATGACGTACTGGCGCAGGTCTTCAAGGTCATGGTCCTGCTGGCGGGCGCGTTTACGTCGTTGATGTCGATTGACGTCAATGGCATTGGTCGCAAGGGCGAGTTTTACCTGACGATCATCGTCGCCACGCTTGGCGCGTCGCTGATGAGCGCCGCCGCTGACCTGATCATGATTTTTGTGGCGCTCGAAACGACCACCATCCCGCTTTACATTCTGGCGGGCTTCAAGCGCAATGACGGGCGCTCCGCCGAAAGCGGCATGAAGTATTTCCTGTTCGGCTCCTTCATGTCGGCAGTCATGCTTTACGGCCTCAGCCTGTTGTATGGCTTCACCGGCCAGACGAACATCTACGCGCTGGCGGATTTCCTGACCAGCCCGGCCTTTGGCGAGAACCCGGTCCCCGTGCTGGGAGCGATGGTGCTCATTCTCGTCGGGTTCGGCTTTAAGATCAGCGCCGTGCCGTTCCACTTCTGGACACCCGATGTCTATGAGGGCGCGCCGACGCCGGTGACGGCGTATGTCAGCGTGGCCAGTAAGGCAGCCAGCTTCGCGCTGCTGCTCCGCTTCCTCGTGGCTGTGTTCCCGGCTGATATGATGATCGGCGGGGCGGAAATTCACGGCTTCTGGGTCCAGTTGGCGGCGGTGACTGCGGTCATTACCATGACGCTCGGCAACGTCGTCGCGCTGGCCCAGCGCAACATCAAACGCCTGCTGGCCTATAGCTCCATCGCGCAGGCCGGTTACACCCTGATCGGTCTGGCGGCCATTGGGGCGCAGGAGCAAAGCGTCGCCGCAGTCGCGTTTTATATGTTCATGTATACATTCACGAACCTGCTGGCCTTCGCCGTCGTCGTGCTTTTCAGCGAAGCGACCGGCAGCGAGACGATTGCCGATCTGGCGGGCCTCAGCCGTCGCAGCCCATGGCTGGCGCTGACGATGACCATCGCGCTGCTGTCGCTCGGCGGTGTGCCGCCCGCTGCGGGTTTCTTTGGCAAGTTCTTCCTGTTCCAGGCGGCGGTCGCTGCTGATCTGACATGGCTGGCCATTTACGGCGTGCTGATGTCGATTATCGCGTTGTACTACTATCTGGTCGTGGTCAAGGTCATGTATGTTGACCGCAGCGAGGACGAATCCAAGCCGATTCCGATGTCCCGACCCTATGCGTGGGTGCTGGGCGTAACGTCGATTGCGGTGCTGATTCTGGGAACCGTTGGCGCGCAGGTCGTGTTCGACTGGGCGCTGGCAAATGCGTCGACCCTGTTTGCCTGATGGCTTGGCAATCAGGAATCGATTGTGATAGAATGCGCAGACGCTGGTGACGGGGGTAATGGCGGGGCAGAAACCGACGAGGGTGAACAGCCTGACGCTTGCCACCATGGCGGGGCAGGCGGGATGTGCGGCGCTCGTCCTCATTCTGATCGCCCTGGCCATCGGCCTCTGGCTGGACGCGCGGTTTGGCGTTCGCGGCCTGTTTACGATAGGCCTCTTGCTGATCAGCATTCCAATCAGCTTATTTGCTATGGTGCGCATCGCGCTTGGGACGATCAATAAAATCCAGACCGGCCCCAGGCGCGACTTGCGCGTGAATACATCGCATACAGAGGAGGAGTAACCTTTGACAAGAAGCGTGATTTTCTGCCATAGCCGAGGAGCGCCGCGATGAGCGCAAACCAACGTGGCTGCCTTATTCTGGCCGGCCTCGTCATCGTCATGCTGGCCTGCGTCGGGCTGACGTTCGGCGTACTGCCAGCAGCGGGCATCGCGGTCGGTCTGCCGGTGATTTCGGTGCCGGGCGAAGCCTACAGCGGCGCGCTGCCGAGCGAAGAGGTTAACCTGACCAACACGGTCATGGCGGTCATTCTGACGGACATCATCGTGCTGGTGGTCGCCTTC
>QGUR01000125.1 GCA_003242205.1 Chloroflexota bacterium
CTTTTGCAGTTCCCACGCTTGCTCACTGAGCCAATTGCACAGGGCATTGGCCTGTTCCAGCGTTTGCAGCAGATACGCCTGTTGTTCGTCGTCGGGCAGCAGTTTAACCTGTGCGATGAGCTTCATACATGAAAGGATAACACAAATGTGCGAACTATGCAACTGGCGCTCCGCGCCCCGTTTTTCCTCCCCACAGCTAAAGCTGCGGGCTTCCAAACGGAGGGGTCGGTGAATCGAGCAGCCACTCGGCCTGAGCGCGCGCCTCCGGCGACATGTCGCTGCGCGAAAGCTGGTCATACGCGCCCTTGAACGGCGAAATCGCGACCACATCCAGCGATATGCCGAGCGTGTCGAGCGCGTCCTTCAGGAACGTCACTTCTTCGCGCAAGCCAAGCGTCGTCAGTTCGCCGCCCGTTTGCAGCACAATCGCATCGCAGGCGCTGGCCACATAATACTGGCCCAGCCCATAGCCCTGTGCATAGGCAATCACCCGCTTGCCGCGCTGGCGCAGGCGTAGAATGCTTTGCCGCAGGGTTTGCAGGTCGGCCAGCGTCATCGCCAACCCGGTCATGGTCAGCACGACGCCTTTCGGGCGCGGGTCGGCAGCGATCTGCTCGAACCGGCGGTCAAGCTCCCACAGGCTCAACGGCGGCGGCCCCTGAAGCCGTCGCATCAGCCAGCTTCGCGGCTTTGGCAACGGCGGCATGGTCACGGGCAACACCAGTGTGATATAGTCGAGATCCCGGTAACGCCGCCGCAGGCGGTTAGCCAGCCCGACGCGCAGGCGATTGATGAGTGGGCCAACGCGGGGAAACCGCAGCGCGCGGCGCAAACGCTTGAACAGGCTCAATGATTTCGCTCCTCATCAGCCCGGTATGCAACGCAGGCCGCCAGTATATCCTGTCGCCGCATAACCGCATGCAATTCTTAACCGTCTGCCGGGAAAGCCTCTCTGATAATGAATGTAGCCGCGAGTCTTTTCACCGCGGCACAGGTGAATACTGTATGGAAAGACGAACAGGTGCCGCGGGCTAGAAAAGGTTTTAGCAACGCCAGCAGGCAGCGCGGTTGGCGAGCAAGCCTCCGCACCCGTTTCCTTCGCGACAACCGGCATGAGAACCTGAACGCGCTCCACTTTCTGGTCGAACATACCGGCGATATTATCTCCTGCCTCGACAGCGACGGGATCATCCGCTATATCACGCCGTCCATCCAGGCGATGCTTGGTTATCCGCCTACCCGGTTCGAAGGGGCGAGCATCGACCTCTGGCTCGAATTCGCGCATCCCGACGATGCGGAGACCGTGCTGGCAGCGCACCGGCGGCTGCGCCAGACAGACGCGTGCGATGAACGCTATGAGTTTCGCTGTCGCCACGCCGACGGTCACTATGTCTGGTTCGAAGCCAGCTACCGCGCCCCGGCAAATGCCGCTGACCCGCCGCTCGCCGCCCTGCACGTGCTGCGCGATATTTCACACCGCAAACCGGTGGAACTGGCGTTGCGCGAGGCTGAAACGCGCTACCGCTCGGTGATCTCCGTGCTCGCCGAAGCCATTTTGATTGTGGACAAAGACGGCACGATACAGTCCTGTAATGCCAGCGCCGAGCATATTCTGCAACAGCCCGCCAGCACGCTTATCGGCCTGCGCCCCGAACAATATATCGACTGGCTGATCGGGCCGGATGGCGCGCCGATCGCGCTGGAAGATTTCGCTCTCGTTAAAACGTTGCAAACCGGCGAGCCGCAAACCAACGTAGTCGTCGGCGTGCGCCGGTCAGAGGGCGAGACGCTATGGTTATCGCTGAATACCCACTGCATCGACCCATCAAGCGGTGGCACGGGCGGGCTGGTGGCGTCGTTCTTCGACATCAGCGACTACCGCCGCGCGCTGCGGGCAGAGTCGGAGCAGCGCGCGCTGGCAGAAGCCCTGCGCGATACCGCATCCGCGCTCAGCAGCACGCTGGACCCGAATGAAGTGCTCGATCGTATCCTCGAAAACGTGAGCCGCCTCTTCGACCACGACACCGCCGAGATCATGCTGATCGAAGGCGAGCGCGCGCGTGTCGCGCGTATCCTCGACCGCACGGATGACGGCAGCGGGACCAGGTTTCACTCGCTGAATCTTCCGTCCGATGCGTTCGCCACCTTTCGCCACATGATTCAGACCGGATTGCCGATTGCCGTCAGCCACAGCGATGCCGATCCGTCGTGGGTGCCGATTCCCGAATCCCGGTGGGTGCGTTCCTATCTCGGCGCGCCGATCCGGCTCGACGGCAAAGTGATCGGCTTTCTCAACCTCAACAGCGCGGTTCCCGGCCTGTTCAGCGACGCCGATCTGGGGAAGATCGCGGCTTTCGCCGATCAGGCAGCCATTGCGCTGCGTAACGCCCGGCTGTTTGCAGAACTGGAGGCGCGCGTCGACGAGCGAACCGCCGAACTGCGCCTCGAACGTCAGTTGCTACAGGCGATTCTCGACGGCAATGGCGAAGGCATCATCTACACCGAAGGGGCGCGCATTCGGTACGCCAACAAGGCCATAACACAACTAACCGGCTATACCAGCGAGGAACTGCTCGGCCAACCCACGAGCCTGCTGCACGATCAGGTCGTGCAGGCAGACAGCATTTTCAATTCGCCGCCCGAGACGCTGGTTCCGGGGCAGGTCTGGCGCGATGAAATCCGTATGCGCCATAAGGATGGCCGCCAGTGGATCGCCGGGCTGACCCTTTCGTGCCTCGGTAAGACCAGCGACGCCGGCCTACGCTGCGTGATTCTGGTGCGCGATATCAGTCAGGAGAAAGCGCTGCAGGAACAGAAAGCCCGTTTCGTCGCTCATGCCTCTCACGAACTGCGAACACCCCTGACCAACTTCATCACGAGGCTTTATCTGCTGCGACGCATGCCCGAACGGCTGCCCGAACATCTCGAAGTCCTCGACGACGTGAGCAATCGTATGCGCCGTCTGGTCGAGGACCTGCTCGACCTGTCGCGGTTCGAGCGCGGCGCGATAAAACTGCACCGGGAGAAAATCACCCTGCAGTCACTGGTCGATCATGTCGTTCGCCTGCAGGAAGAAGAGGCGCGCTTTAAGGAGATCACCATCCAGACAGTCCTGCCGGAAGCGCCGTTCTATGTTCATGCCGACCGCGAGCGCATGCATCAGGTGCTCACCAATCTGGTGACGAACGCCATCAACTACACGCCCTACGGCGGCGAAATCGTGATCCATGTCTCGGCGGAGCGCGACGCGGACGGCTACCGGGCGCGCGTCGCCGTAGAGGACAACGGGCCGGGCATCGATCCCACGCACATCGACTACATCTTCCAGCCGTTCTATCGCGTCATGGGCGATCAGAATGGGGCAGGTCTGGGCCTCAGCATTGCTCGGGAGCTGGTCGAACTGCACGGCGGTTCCATTCAGGTGGAGAGCCTGCCCGGCCACGGTAGTCGCTTCTCCATCTGCCTCGATCTGGCGGAGCCGTTTCCCCCCGCTGAACATGAGTAGTCTGTTAGAATTTTTACATTAATCATTCCAATAATAGACCAACAGACTGCCTCCACTTGTCAGTCTTAAGAGAAGTTGATAGACTCCGCGCGGTTCATGCGGCTATCAAAGCGATCATCGTATGCTACTACGCATTTTGACAGCTCTATATGTTGTCTGCGCCATTTTGCTGTCCTTCTACGCGTTTAGCGCCCTGATACTTGTGGTCGCTTACTGGCGACATCGTCGGGACAAAATCGAAAAACCTAAAATTACCAATTGGCAAACCTAGCCCTCCCAACTTCCCACTATAACGAGCGCTACGTCGTCCGGCGGCTGCTCGATGCCGTCGCACGGCTTGATTACCCGCGCGATAAGCTGACGATACAAGTGCTGGACGATTCGACCGACGAAACCAGCGAGATTGTCGCCGCGCGGGTGGCGGCGCTGCGTGCGACCGGCCTCGACATTCAGCACATCCGGCGTGCGAATCGCAACGGTTTTAAAGCCGGGGCGCTGGCCTATGGGCTGGAACGGCTGACGAGCGAATACGTCGCCGTGCTCGACGCCGACTTCGTGCCGCCGCCTTCCTTTCTGCGCGACATCATCCCGCATATGGTTGCCGATCCCTCAATTGGCATGGTTCAAAGCCGTTGGGGCCACCTGAACGCTAACGGCAACATGCTGACGCGCGGGCAGGCGATGGCGCTGGACGGGCACTTTGTTGTCGAGCAGGTGGGGCGCAATCGCTCCGGCTGGCTGATTAACTTCAACGGCTCCGGCGGCGTCTGGCGCACGGCAGCGATCCACGACGCCGGAGGCTGGACCGACGAAACGCTGACCGAAGACCTCGACCTCAGCTATCGGGCGCAGTTGAAGGGCTGGAAATTCCTCTATCTGCCATCGGTTGTTGTTCCGGGAGAGCTGCCGCCAGACCTCGCCGCCTACAAACAGCAGCAGGCGCGATGGGCCAAGGGCGGCACGCAGTGCATGGTCCTGCTGCTTGGCAAAATCTGGCGTTCGCCCCGGCTGACCTTTACGCAGCGCGTCATGGCGACGGCGCATCTCGCGCAGTACATGAACGCCGTGCTAATGATCGTGCTGCTGGTGCTGACGCCCCCGGTGCTGATCCTGACGCGCATGGAAAACATGCCGTTAGGCCCGCTGGGGCTGGCGGGGCTTGGGCCGCCGCTGGTCTACCTTGTCAGCCAGCACGCGCTCTACCCCAACTGGAAACAGCGCTTTTTACACTTCCCGGCCCTGATGGCGATCGGTACGGGGCTGGCATGGAATAACTGCCTCGCCGTGCTGAGCGGTCTGTTCCAGAAAAAGGGCGAGTTCAAGCGTACGCCCAAGTACGCGATCAATCGCACGATTGACAGCAGTTACCGGCTTGCGGGCGACTGGACGATCGTCATCGAGGCGCTGTTCTCGGTCTATGCGCTGATGGGCGCGCTGATCGCCATGCGCCTGTCGCCCACGCTCGTCATCTATCTCGGCATCTACTGCTTTGCCTTTGGCGTCGTCGCTTTGTGGGGCATCAGCGAGACCGTCAAAGTCAGGCGCAGCCTGCGTGTCGAAACGGCGACGTCGCGTTAGGCACGGGCATGAGCCGGTCGTCCGTCATCCGGGCCGTTTTCCTGTTGTTGCTGGTTTGCTGCGGCATTGCTGGCGCGCTGGCGGCGTCGCCTGCGCGCCAGGACACGCCCGCAGAACCCGACCTATCCGCTCTTCCGCCTTCGCCAACGCCGGTCTGTCCCGGCTCGGCGCGTTCGCGGCTGATCGTCTACGAGCGCGGGCGCGTGACAATAGATGACCCGGCTCCGTTGAACGTGCGGGCCGGGCCGCGCACCACGTTCGACATTCTGGATACCATCCCGCCCGGCGGCATTTTCTTCGTGCTGGAAGGGCCGCGCTGCAGCGAGCGCTACACGTGGTATCGCGTCAGTTATGGCGACCTGACAGGCTGGATCGCCGAAGGTGCGAGCAGCGCGTACTTCGTCGAGCCGTACCCGCCGGGATGAACGCCCACGGGCGTCACGAAACACGCGCCCCGGATTCAGGATGAAGATTCCTGTCCATACCAGTACGCGCCCGGAAAATCCGGCGCGACCTGTTTGCGCTTGCCGCTCCACTGGTCAATTTCGATCCGGTAAACGGCGGTGCGTGCGATTTCGTCGTCGGTGATCGGACGGTAATGCTCGCCGGGGCGCAGGTGCGGCGCGTATTTATCCAGCAGCAGTTGCAAGCCATGCCGGCACTCCTCGACATCCTTGATGATCGAGGCACGCCCGAACACCGTCACGCCCGCATATTCGACGCTGAATTCCAGCGCTTCCTCGGCAGGCAGCAGCCGGCCCATCTCGCTCACGCTAAAGCAGACGCGCTCGTTCGCCGCCACATTGGCCTGCGTGCGGCCAACACGCGCCGTGTGCATGTAAATGACATGCTTTGCTTCGTCATAAACGAACAGATTGCTGTTGATGAACGGCTGGCCATCGTGCACCGTCGCAAGCTGGCCAACGGGTGCGCGCCGCAGCAGCGCGCGAATCCACTCCTCATCATCGACAGCGCGATCCTTACGACGAACGGCATTGAGCGGTAGGCTGGCGTAATCTTTTGGCATTGGCGCTCCCTTCAGACGGCAGTCTCCACCAGCATATGGGTTTCCGGTTCCGCTTTCCAGTACCAGCGCGGACAATTCGCTCACCGGCATTCGCATGGCGCTAACGCAATGGCTTCTAAGGTGTTGTAACAGTTGTAACAAGAGAAACGCCGCCGGTTGGCACTGATGGCCGGTTTATATTATATGTAAGGCGGCGAAGGTTCAAGAGTAACAACAAAGCACGACAACAATCGGGTTTCGAGCCGGGAGAATGATAAACGTTCTATAAGACTTGTCCGGGAACGTTGTCCAAAATCGCGAGGGCTGATATAATACTCTACAATGAGAATATGTGAACGTACGTGTAATACGTCATCAGCCCCTGCTACCCGCTTCACTGTTCTGCATTGCCTGCTCCTGGTTCGTGCCCGGTACCATACAGCATTCAAGATCAGCGCCGCCCGCGCTGGTACCCGGTAGAGGGGAGCATCCAAAATGCCCAACGACGCCACCACGCGAACGGCAAAATTGAGAGATATTCCACTGATCAAACGACTTGCCGAAAGCGGGATTGTGCTGGACAGTGAACTGGCGTTTACGCGTGCGGCTGATGGCCCGGACAGCGCGGTTTTATCCAGCATCGTGCTGCCACAGCGCAGTCTGGTCACGCTGGTAACGCGCTGTGACGATGAGCGCGTTGTCGGTCAGATTCGCCTGAAGCCAAGCGAGCATCTGGCGCAGATCGTGTATATCGCGCCACCGCCAGAAGAACCCGCGCATGATACGGCTTGGCTGCAGATTCTGGACGCCATGGCGGAACAGGCGGGCAAGCGCGGCGCGCATGTTCTGGCGGCAGAGGTTGACGAAAGCAGCCAGCTTTTCGTGACGATGCGGACCGCAGGCTTCGCCGTTTACGCGCGCCAGGAAATCTGGCGGCGGTTGCCCGGTCAGGGGCCGCTGAAGGTGGAACCCGCGCCGCTGGTGGTCGAGACCGACGCCGACACGATGGACATTCAGTTGTTGTACTGCAACATCGTGCCGCGGCTGGTGCAGCAAATTGCCGTGCCATCGAGCGACAGCACAGGGCTGGTCTACCGGCAGGGAAACCGAATTCAGGGTTACATCGCCCTGTCGGAAGGCAAGAATGGCATTTATGTTGTTCCTTATTTGCATCCCGATATTCATTTTCATGAAGTATCGGCGATTCTGGCCAGCGCGGTGACCCGGAGCAGCAACGCGGCCCGCCTGCCGGTCTTTGTTTGCATGCGTCGTTATCAGGACTGGTTGAGCGACTCGCTGATCGAGTTGGGCTTTGAACGCTATGCCGAGCAGGCGGTTATGGTGAAACATATTGCGGCGGGCATACGACAGGCATCGTTCGCGCCGCTGCCACACAAGTTGGAAGCCGTTTCCAGCCCTGTACGCCCGCCCACCAGCCAGGCACAGGTAACGGAACAGATTGTTGAAATTTCTCTACAGGAGTAGGTAAATCACTACATGGAACGTCGGATAACAGACGACATACAGGAACTCAAGCGTGTGCTGCCGCGTCATTTGAACGAGCGGCTCGATACGCTGGGTAACACGGACGACCTGCTTGAGATCGTCCTCGACCTGGGGCGCGTGCCGACGGCGCGATATGTCAATGGCGAAGTCGTTCTGAGTGAAAACGAAGTCACCCGCGACGACATCGACACGATTGTCGCCAATATCGGCAGCTTCGACGCCGATAACCGCGCTGGCATGGAGCGCACGCTGCATCGCATTTCCGCCATTCGCAACCGGCGGGGCGATGTAGTCGGCCTGACGGCACGTGTCGGGCGCGCGGTATACGGTACGATCTCGATCCTGCAGGACTTGATCGAATCCGGCCAGAGCGTGCTCCTGCTCGGCCCTCCGGGCGTTGGCAAAACGACGATGCTGCGCGAAGCCGCGCGCGTTCTGGCGGAAACCCGCCGCGTCGTCATCGTCGACACTTCTAACGAGATCGGCGGCGATGGCGATGTGCCGCATCCCGCCATCGGCAAGGCGCGACGCATGCAGGTGTCGCATCCGGAGCGCCAGCACGAAGTGATGATCGAGGCCGTCGAAAACCATAACCCGGAAGTGATCGTTATCGATGAGATCGGGCGCGAGCTGGAAGCCATGGCAGCGCGCACGATTGCCGAGCGCGGCGTGCAGTTGATCGGCACGGCGCACGGCAACGCGCTGGAAAATCTGCTGCTGAACCCGACTCTCTCCGATCTGGTAGGTGGCATTCAGGCGGTGACGCTTTCGGACGAAGAGGCCCGCCGCCGCGGCACGCAGAAGACCGTGCTGGAGCGCCGCGCGCCGCCAACCTTCGACGTGCTGATCGAAATCCAGACGCGCGACCGCCTGATCGTGCATGAGGACGTGGCGGCGGCAGTCGATGGCATTCTGCGTAACCGCCCGCTGCCGGTCGAGGTGCGCTCGCGCAACGAAGCGGGCGAGATCACGATCGTGACCGAGCTGCCCGAAATTCGCACGATCAACGAACGCAACGGCCGTCACAGTCAGGATGGCCGGAGCAGCCGGTTCGGGCGTGAGCGCCGCCGTGAAGAACGGGAAGAGCGCGCAGCTGAATACGACGCGCGCTTCGATGCCCGGCCCGAAGCCACGACGGCAGGGAACTTCCAGACGATGCGCGTTTATGCCTATGGCGTCGCGCGCAACCGGCTGCAGCAGGCGGCGCGTCGCCTGCATGTGCCGCTAATGCTGATCGACGATTTCGGTCAGGCGGACGCTATTGTGACGCTCAAGAACTACTACCGTCGCCGTCCAAAGCTGATCGTCGACGCGGAACGTCGTGGAACGCCGATCTACGTATTGCGCGCGAATACGGTGTCGCAGATGGAAAACTTCCTGATGGACGTTTTCCAGACGGAGGGTGACATTTCCGAAGACCCTTTTGGGGAAGCGATGAGAGAAGCTAAAGCAGCGATTATGCAGGTGCGCGCGGGGGCCGATTATGTCGACCTCTCGCCGCAAGCGCCGCATATCCGTCGCCGCCAGCATGAAATCGCGCGCCAGGCGCGGCTGCACACGATCAGCTACGGCGAAGAGCCGCAGCGTCATGTCCGCATTCAGCGCAAGCGCGCTTCATAAGCGCCGCTGCTCTCATCGCGTTCATCCCGATACCACGAAAGGCCGGTCAATCGACCGGCCTTTGTGATTCATCCGGCTGGCTTTGTCTGAGAATTACAAACCGGGTAAAATCTGCACCCTGCTCTCTTTCAACATCGTGCCACCGGAGGTGACAACTATGGAATATACCTATCTCGGACGCACCGGCCTGAAAGTCAGCCGCTTATGCTTGGGCACGATGAACTTCGGCCCATTCACCAGCGAAGCCGACAGCCACATGATTATGGATCAGGCGCTGGAGTACGGCATCAATTTCTTCGACACCGCCAATACCTACGGGCGTAAGAAGGGTGAGGGCGTCACCGAGAGCATCATTGGGCGCTGGTTTGCTCAGGGAAATGGCCGCCGCGATAAGGTCGTGCTGGCCACCAAGGTCTATGGCGAGATGGGCGACTGGCCGAACACCAGCAGGCTATCGGCCCTCCACATTCGCAAAGCGTGCGAGGACAGCCTGCGCCGTTTGCAGACCGATTACATCGACCTGTACCAGATGCATCACATCGACCGCAACACGCCATGGGAAGAAATCTGGCAGGCGATGGAACGGCTGGTACAGGACGGCAAGGTCATCTACGTTGGCAGCAGCAACTTCGCGGGCTGGCACATCGCTCAGGCCAACGAGATCGCCAAATCGCGCAACTTCATGGGACTGGTTTCGGAACAGTGCATCTATAACCTGACGAACCGGGCGGTGGAAACCGACGTCCTGCCGGCGGCGCAGGCGTATGGTCTGGGCATCCTGCCGTGGAGCCCGCTGGCGGGTGGTCTGCTGGGCGGCATTCTGCAGAAGGAAGCCGACGGTCGCCGGGCTTCCGAAAGCGTGCAGCAGCGCGTGAACCAACTGCGCCCACAGTTGGAAGCATTTGAGGCGTTCTGCAAGGAGATCGTGGAAGAACCGGCAGACGTGGCGGTAGCGTGGCTGCTGCACCAGCCCGCCGTGACTGCGCCGATCATCGGCCCGCGGCTGCCCGAACAACTGGCCGCCAGCCTGCGCGCGCTCGAACTGAAATTCGACGAGGAACAATTGAAGCGGCTGGATGAAATCTGGCCCGGACCGGGCGGCCCCGCGCCTGAAGCGTTCGCCTGGTAGACCTCGCTTTCAGGCCTCCTCTCCAGTGCATTGTTCGATTTAGAGAGGGGGCCTGAAGTTGCGAACAACTCAACACACATCCGGGACCGGCGTCAGCGGCGAAGTGCGTAAAATTCGGAAATGGCCCAGATGGCTGGACAGCGGGCGTACGATATCCGGTTCCGGTGGCCCGCCCGGTATACCCGGCCCACCCGGCGCAAATGCATTCCCCCTGCTCGCCCGCACGCCGTCAATAATGGCATCCCGTCCCCGTTCCTGATTCAGAACTGCCGTTGTTGTCCGGGCCTCACGCTGGAACGCAGCGAAGCGGGGCAGCATCTCGACACACACCACGCTCAGCGAGGCATCGACCGGCAGCCCCAGATTACTCAGCAGCGCTTTGATCTCTTCATCCGACCATTCGGTCGAACTCCACGCCGGGCCGTTGCGGTTGCTTTTGGCCAGCGCGCCGCCCCCTTCGGGCCAGTACACTTCCCGATAGACGGGCGGTATCAGGTCCAGGCGACGGTCGTCGAGCAGGATGTTGCGGTTGTCCAAGCCGTCGGCCTGTCGCACCTGCGCGTACAGCAGCGCCCACAGTTCGGTTCGCGGCGGCGACGCAGTGATGTTCTTGCCGTTCAGGACGGCTATCGCGTGCGGCGCTTCGACCAGCAACCGCACTTCATCGCGGTGGCAGGTGCAGAAGAGCGTCGGCGCGGGATGCTGGACGCCGGTGGTTCGCAGCGGGCGGCCAAATCGGCCCTGCGCCGTGGACCAGATGCGCGCGTGCCCGACCCGAATCTCGTAAGTGAAAAAGCCGAATAACTCCATGCTTTCGGTATGCAGCCCCGGCGGCAGCGGCAGCAGATAGTGGCGGTCGGAACTGGTGGCCGGCTCCAGCGGTTGCATGGCCGCCAGCCCGGCCTGATCGTCGCTCTGGCCCGGTGTAATCACGCGGATCAGCTCAGGGTCAATGCCAAGCGGCGGTTCGTCCGGGGCGACAAAGGTCTCCAGCCGGTTATCCGAAAGCAGCGGGTCGGGCGAATAGGCCAACAGGCGTATGAAGTAGCTGTCGTTCGGGTCGCGGACCGGCTCCTCAAACTCCAGCCACAGGTAGCGCTCGCGCGGTTCCGTGGCCGAATAATCGTCGTTACGGCGGTATGGACTGAGCGCAATGCCCGCCGAGAGGATACGGGGAACCTGGGCCGGAGGCGTGGTCACTGGCAGCGTCAGTTCAATCCCCGCCGGTTCGTCCTGTTGAGCGGGCGGCGTTCGGAAACGTGGCCGCAGCGTATAGCTCAGCTCGATGATGTCGGGAAAAGCCGTTTCGGCGGGATCGTCTGGATTTGGCCGGGTCGATTTCGGCTCGACGGCGTCCAGATAGATCAGCGTCGTCCGGCTGCGATCCGGATTCTGCAGGGCGTTGACCGGGACCGTGTGTTTCATTTCGAGGTCGCCGATAGGTCGCCCGCCATTGTCGTCGATCTCATCATCGCCCTGATACTTCAACTCGCGGAACAGCTCAAAGCTCACTTCTTCGAGCATGTCCCACGTCCAGTCGCGGTCGACCTGATAGGTCAGCGCAACCACCCAGTGATTGAGCAGTTCGTCTTTGGACGCGAAGGTAATCGACGAGTGATCGGGGGCGAGGGTATGGCGGATGCGATTGGAACAGCCGAAAATCACCCGCTGCCCTTTTTCGCCGACCAGCGTCAGCCCCTTATGATTGACGTCGAGTTGCTGCGCCAACCGCTGGATGATGGCCGGCGTGCTGGCAGCGCCGCGGCGGAACAGCCAGGTCTGTAACCGCCCGTCGTTCGGCTGCGGCGGGGCGGGGTGGAGGGGGAGAGCGCGGATCTGGGGGGGGGGGGGGTGAGTTGGCAACAAAACGCGTTTGTCTTT
>QGUR01000444.1 GCA_003242205.1 Chloroflexota bacterium
GTTCTCATCAAGTTCGGCCTGCGCGACGAAATTCCGGCGCTGACGTTTGCCGGCCTGCGCTATTTCCTCGCCTTTCTGTGCCTGCTGCCGCTGTTTCTGCGCCGGCGTGAACAACACGCGCAGTTCGCCAGCTTGGCACGATCGGATGGCTACGGCTGCTCCTGCTGGGCCTGCTTTTCTATACGGTGACACAGGGCGCGCAGTTCGCCGGACTCGCCCTCTTGCCCGCTATCACCGTCAACCTGCTGCTCAGCCTGACGACGCTGATCGTCACGTTTATGGGCATGGCGATGCTCAACGAGCGGCCAACCGGCCTGCAATGGGTTGGGCTGTGCTGCTATCTGGCTGGCGTCGTCCTGTACTTTTTTCCGGTCACGCTGGCGGCGGAGCAGGCCTCCGGCGTGGCGATTGTGCTGGCCGGCGTGGTGGCGAATGCGGTATCGACCCTGCTGGGCCGCGCGATCAACCGGGAAGGCACGCTCGCTCCCCTGACCGTCACCGTCGTCAGTATGGGGCTGGGCGCGATTGCGCTGCTGGGCGCGGGAATCGCCCTGCAAGGCTTGCCGCCGATCAGCGCCGGCGGCTGGCTGATGATCCTCTGGCTGGCGGTCGTCAACACGGCGTTTGCCTTCACCCTCTGGAATCGGAGCCTGCGCGAGCTATCGGCCATGGAATCGAGCATCATCAACAACCTGATGATGATCCAGATACCCGTTCTGGCATGGCTGTTTCTGGGCGAGGGTATTTCGCTGAAAGCAGGGATCGCTTTTACGCTGGCAGGCGCGGGCATTATGGTCGTGCAGTTGCGCCGGTTGCCGGTACGGCTGTTTCGCAGCGCCTTCCGGCAGACAACAGGCTAGCGTAGGCCTGCCAACGCCCTGTTAAGTGGTTCAAAAAGCGGAAGGGGAAACACCGTAAGTCCCTCAACCCAATTGAGAGAGGGACTTACGGCGAAAACCGTTCAGATATAGCGTTCGCGGATGGAAGCGCTGGCGTAGTCGAGCACCGAGACGACAATCGCAATCGCCAGAACCGCCACGCCCGCATCGCGGTAACGCAGCAGGTTCAACTGCTGCTGAAGCAGGAAGCCGATACCGCCGCCGCCGACGAAACCGATGATCGTCGACATACGGACGTTGATGTCCCAGCGGTACATCGTGAAGGCGATATACGGCGGGATGATCTGCGGCACGACGCCATACATGATCGTCTGCAACCGGTTCGCGCCGGTCGATTCGAGCGCTTCAATCGGGCCGGGGTCGATGTTTTCGACCTGCTCGGAATAGAGTTTGCCGAGCGACGCGATGGAATGCAGCGTCAGCGCCAGTACGCCCGCGAACGGCCCGATACCGACCCAGATGACGAAGATCAGGCCCATGATGAGCGGTTCAATCGAACGCAGCGCGTTGAGAATCGTGCGGGTGGTGTTGTATAGAATGTCGCCAAGCGGGAAAGCCGCGCGCGTTCCGGCGATGGCCCCGCTGATGCCGCCCAGAACACCGCCGATCAGCATGGCGCGAAACACGTAGGTGTTGATCGTCAGGCCGAGAAAGGTGGTTGTATCCGCAGACGGTAAAAGACCTTCGATCAGCGAGCGGTCGATCCGAAGCCATGCGAACGTCAGCACGAAAACAATGGCCGCACCGACAAGGCTCAGCAGCATCCGGCTGCTGCGGTCGATGGCATATCCGGGCGGCCTGCGAACGGCGCGCCGGGCAACGACAAGCCGGTTATACAACAGCGGCAAAATCGACGCGCCCAGCGACCCCGCAACGACCGGCACGAGCAGGCCGAGCAGCGCTCCCTGACTGGCGATGACCGCCGTCACGCCGAGCACGATCGCGCCGCAAACGATGCCAAGCAGGCCGCCGATAACGTGCGACGCCGTTTCACCGACCGTTCGCAACGACTCGCCGGTCAGGGTCGAACCGATGCCAGACAGCGTGAACGCGCCAATAACCGCCCCGATGGGCATCAGCGTCAGGCCGATCAATTCACCAACCGTGCCGATGAAGTTACTGGTGTAACGCAGAAGGCCATCGGTGAAGAGCGAGCCATAGAGCACCGCCAGACCGCCGAACAGCCCGATGACAAACATCGCCGCAATCGCGGTGAGCACGCTGTTGAAAACCCCGCGAAGGCGTGTAAACAAGTCGTTGGCCTCAAAGTGTTTCAGCTTTTGCGAGGCCGTCACCGAAGCGACGAAAAAGATGATGACGGCGGCCCCCGTCCCCTGCAGGAATTGGCCTCTGCCCAGATCGAAGGCAAATGAGCCAACCCGGGTCAGATAGTACGCGCCAAGCCATGCGCCCACCGGCAGCAACGCCACCGCTACGAGCAGGTTACCGAGCGTGGAATGAACCGGCCGCATGAGGTTCCGGGCAGCGAAGAAACTGAGGATGACCGACGGTGGGATGGAAATCGTCGTCGCCACCAGCGCCAGGAAAATCGTCTCGATCATGCGCGCCACGACCTCATTCGTCGTGTTGCTCAGGTATGGCGCGCCAATCGGCGTACGCACATTGGCTTCAACCCGGTGTTCAGCGCCTGCGCCCGCGCCGCGAATGCTCGGCACTTCAATCGTGACCTCGAATGTTCCATCCGGGCCGGTGGTAAAAGTCTCGCGTCCGGTTTCCAGAATTTCGCGTGGCCGGCTGTCGCCCGTCGGCGGCGTCCAGCGAATCTGGCTGAGGGAGTTGGGGGCGAAGTTCGCGCCATAAACCTTGATTCTGTCGCCCCGCGTGCCACAGGGCGGATACACCGCCACAACCGGCTCAGTGCCCGTCAGCACCGGCGGTTCGGCGGGCAAGTCTTCAGGGCAGGCGCCCATGGTGATGACGGCGTTTTGCCGGAAGATTTTATAGTCCTGAGGAAAGAGATTTTGGGACAACAACTCGCGCAGCGCATTCTGGACATTAGTCAACCGCCGTTCCTCTTGCGGGTCATCCAGATTAATTCGAGTTTACGTCC
>QGUR01000445.1 GCA_003242205.1 Chloroflexota bacterium
TAACTCGTATTTTTACTGCACAATCCGCGTTAGTTAGGGTCCGACCCCTCAGGAATATCGGTAAATAAGGCGGTCTCGCTGGCCAGTTTCAATGCCTCAATCGGCGTAAGTAGGGTTCGAACCCCCTGATTCTCGCGTAGTATAACTCCGATCAACGGCGTTTTGCAAGCATTCTTAGCCGCTACTACTAAATTCTTCCCGTAGGCAGCCAAAAAACTTGCGAGAGGCTCTCGCGTGGAAGCTGGTGTACTTCGCCTCTCGCAAGTTTTACTGTGCTGTTGATGTAGGACAGACGGCCCAGAGCGCATGGGATCATCCCCCCTGTGCAGACTGCGACAATAGACTCGTCATCATGGCAATCATGAGGAAAGTTTCTGGCCGCGCCCTATTCCGGGGCCAACGTATCGAAACCGAGGTCGGCATCGGTGGTGAGCGCTTCATCCTCGACCCGCTGCTGCTCTCGATTCGGGACGATGACGACCGGGCACGGCGTATCGTTCAACACGGCGCGGGTCACACTGCCAAACAACAGCCGCCCCAGATCGGAACGCTCCTGCGTCGCCATGACAATGGCCTCGACCCCCAGCCGGAGCGCCCGATCCACGATCAGCGCCGCCGGATCGCCCTTGCCAACAACGGTATCAGCCTCGAAGCCTTTCAGCTTTAAATTCTTCGCTTCGTGTTCCAGATAGAGCTTCGCCTGTTCCTCGGCAGAACGGCCCGCCGCGTCCTGTCCCGGCGCGGGGAAGGACGCGCCGCCCTCCAAAGTCGCCAGCAGCGTCAGCTTGCTCCCTGGAGCGAGCATTCGTTGGGCAAAATCCAGCGCCTTTTCTGCCAAAGCGGAGCCGTCCAGTGGCACCAGTACGTGCTTGAGCATGCAGCATCCCTTCTCGCGCCCGCTGCTCAACACGGGGCGATGACTAGCTCTTGCGGATTTCTTCGCGCAGGCTTTCGATCTGTTCCAGATGGCGTCGTAACAGGTCTTGCTGCTCGTTATAACGCTTCGCCAGCACTTCAAGGCGGCTGAACACCGGCGTGAGCACCTGATTGCCATACTGTGTCAGACGGGCGCGCTCCTTTTGCGTCAGGTTGTTCAGCGCCTCGTGATAGGCTTTCTGCAGATGATCGACGCGCTCGTTCAGTTCGCGCTTGGCCTCGGCCGTGACGCGGCGATAATAGCGCCACGCGAGGAAGCTGCCGCCCACGGCGACCGGCAGCGCGACCACGAAAGCCGCCGCAGCAGCGCCGACCAGCGGCCCCTGCGCCGCCACCGCCGCAGCCGCCACCAGCAAGCCGCCGACCGCGGCGACGGTGCTGGTCATGAAACCGCCGATATTCGACTTGAAAGTTTCTTCAAGCTCGTTCAGCACCTGGCCGCTGGAATAACTCTTGAGCTCGGTTTGCGCCAGATGAATCGCCTGTTCCAGCGTCTCGCGCTGCTCGGCGTAGACCGCCGAGTCGAGGCCGCTCAGTTCCTGTTCCATCAGGTCGCGGAGCTGGTTCAGGCGCTCGATGACGCCGCGCCAGTACAGGCGGCTGTGATCCACCAGTGCGTTGATATAATCGCCCGTCGCTTCGTTGATATCGCGTAGCGCCCGGCCCACAACGACATCCTGAAACTCGGCTTGCAGCGCGTTACGATCCAGCGGGCGGCCAATGCGGCGAACGGAAAGATGCGTTTCGATGAAGTTGATGCCGCGCTGCCGCAGGCCGTCGAAAACACGGTCGATTTCGGCCCGCGCGCCGCGAAGCTGGAGTTCCAGTCCCAGCGCCTGCCGCTCCAGTTCGCTTTGCACGTCGCGCACCTTGGAGGTGTCCAGAGCGACCAGATCGACCTTCCCCTTCACGTTCGACAGATAGCGGTTGACGATGCGCTCGGCCAGATCAAGCTGGGCCAGCAATTTCTGTTTCGCGGGCGGCGCTTCGCTGAACACGCCACGCAGGTGCGCCCGAACGGCGTTCATATTCCCGGCGTCGGGATGAGTTGCGCCGTTTTTGAGGGCGTTCAGCGCTTCGCGCGCGGAGACCGGGAACAGCAGCGGTTGCAGGTCGAGCAGGTCCTTCACCTGTCGCTCGATGAAGCGCCGCACTTCGGCCTGCTCGTTCGGCTCCAGCAAGTCGATCTGGTTCAGCACCAAAATGATCTTCTTGCCAAAGTCGCGCGCCAGCTCCAGATATAAGCGTTCGGTATCGGCCAGCGCCCGCTTTGCCGAAATGATGAAAATCACCAGATCGGCGCGATGCAGAAAAGACTTGGCCGTCTTTTCATGCCGGTGAAATACCGACCCGGTTCCGGGTGTATCGACAATCGCAACGCCGGGCGCGCCTGTGCCGGGATGCGCCCACTCGCGAATCCCGTCCTCGCGCAGAACCGGCCTGTGATTGGGCGTTTCAGCATATTTGATGACTTCAATCGCCTCGGTCGTCGGCGTGATGCCCACCGGCAGCAGCTCCGCGCCCAGCAGCGCGTTGATAAACGACGACTTGCCGGCGTTGAACTCGCCAATGACGACCACCAGAAAAAATGCGTCGCGCAAATCGCTGGCAACATCCAGCAGCCGTTTGCGGTCGTCGCCGGCCGAATCGCCGACCTCGGCCAGTGTATCGGCAATCTCGGTCAGCAGGCGAATTTCAGCCTCGCGCAGCGCGGCGATCGGTCCTTCAAGCGTAGAGATCACATTAGCCTCGCAATCCAACCAGCCGCTTCCGGCCAAGCGTGGCCAGATCGGCCTCAATTTTCGCCATTTCCTGCTGGGCCTTTTGCAGGCGGTTCAACTGATCGGTCTGGATCTGCGTCTGAGCCTCGACCAGTCGCGTCAGAGGCTGCACGACCTGCCGCCGCAGGCCCATACTGTACTCAATCTGTTCGTCGGCGGCTTTGGTCAGCGTTTCAATATACCGAGCCTGCAACTTGAGCATGCGATTGGTATAGGCATGTTCCAACATGCGCCCGCGCAGCGGC
>QGUR01000446.1 GCA_003242205.1 Chloroflexota bacterium
CCCAAAGCCCTTTCCAACCTGGTTCCGAACCCCACCCCAGTTCGGGTTCGGTTAGCGCAAACGGCAAGGACGAACACGAGTTCGGCGGGATTTCCGGGGCGGATATTTGCCCGAGCTGCGCTACAGTGTCGCTCATCCGGGCCGAAGGCTGCCGCAAGTGCCTGACCTGCGGCTACAGCGAGTGCTAACGACCGTTCGAGAAACACCGGGGCCAACCCGTAACAGGTTGGCCCCGTAGCTGTAGCTATCGCTCATCCCCTACTCTGCGGCACCGCTATCCTCGCGTGCCGCCGTCCCTCAGCATCGCTCCACTGATCAATCAAGCCTCCAGCCGTGAGAGGCCGCGTCTCCCCTGCCGGCAGCACGACCTCAATCTCGTTGTATGGCAGCGGGTAGTTACCGGCAGGCGGGTGGATATTGAACACAATGCCCCCGGCTGTCGCGCGCATTTCAAGCCGCAGCGACGTGTAACCGCCGTTCCGGTAATCAAGGCTAACGCCGTCATCTTCAATCAGCGCAAATACGCTGTCGCCCCCGCCCGGATGCGGGAAAGCGAAGATTTGCCGGTAATCGTCGGGGAGTTCGCCGACGAAGCGCATGACTTTGCCCATCGGAATCATGCCGCCCGCGCGGACGAACAGCGGGGCGCGTTCGAGCGGCGCGTCGACCGTCACAGTCTGTCCGCCCTGATACCACTGGCCGGTGTGGAAATCGCACCACGACACGCCCGCAGGCAAATAGACAGCTCGTGTCCGCGCGCCCGGTTCCAGCACGCTGGCCACCAGCAGGCTGTCGCCGAGCAGGAAATCAAACGATTCCGTCCGGCAGCGAGGATCTTGCGGGAAGTGGTAAACCAGTGGCCGGATGATCGGGCGACCCGTTTGCGCGGCTTCAAACAGCAGCGTGTAGAGATACGGGATCAGGCGATAGCGGAAGCGAATGGCATCCCGGATAATCGGTAAAACTTCGGGATGCATCCACGGCGACGTAATCGTGCCGTCGGTGTTCCACGAGTGGATGGTGAAACGCGGGTGGAAAATACCGTTCCAGACCCAGCGCACCAGCAGCTCGGCGTCCGGCCCCGGCCCGTGAAACCCGCCGACATCATGGCCACAGTTGGGCATGCCGGACAGGCTCAGCCCCAGTCCCATGGGAATGTTGTAGCGCAGCGTGTGCCACGAGGTTTCGTTGTCCCCAGACCACGTCTGCGCATAGCGCTGCAAACCAACGCTGGCGGCGCGCGTGAGAATGAAAACGCGCTGCCCCGGCCTGTGCGCGGCAGCCGCTTCAAACGATGCCCGGCCCATCAGCAGCGTTTGCACCGGGCGCGCCAGCCCTACGGGCAATTCGGTCCCGAAACCGGCACAGCGGGCCGCGTCATCCCAGATTTCAAACTCGTTATTGTCGTTCCATAAAAGGTCGATGCCATATTCCAGCAGTTGCGCGGTCGCCTGCTGCTGCCACCAGCGATAGCCCGCTTCGCTGGTGAAATCGATGTATGCGCCTTCGCCGGCCTCGAACGCGCCGCCGCTCCAGAACATCGCCGGTTGCGGCCCGTCACCGCTGGCGCTGCGGATAAAGCCGCCCACCGCCTCGACTTCGGCATAGCGTGGATGCGTCTTGAGCAGATAGGGCTTGATGTTGGCCGCCAGACGAATCCCGGCGTCGTGGAACGTCGTCACCATGGCCTTTGGGTCGGGTACGCGCTCGCGATTCCAGGTGAAGACGTAGCGCTTGCCGTCCTTCCCGGAGGTGTAACCCGACGACAGGTGAAACAGGTCGCAGGGAATATCGTACCTGTGACAGTCAGCGACGAATTGCGCGAGCTTTGCCTGCGCGTCCGGAGCCTCGGTATAGGCCATGGTCGAGCCAAGATAGCCGAGCGCCCAGCGCGGTGGCAGCACCGGCAGCCCCGTCAGCCTAGCGAAACGCGTGACGACAGCGTCAAGCGTCGGCCCGAAAATCAGCGTGTAATCGAGATCGCCGCCCGCCGCCCGATAGTAGCGATAATAGCCCCAGAAGGCGTCAATCTCCTTACCGAGATCGAAAATCGTCGTGGCCGGGTTGTCATAGAACAGGCCATAGGCGACGTTCAGTTCCGGCACAAAGGTGATGTAAAACGGGATGTGCTTGTAAAGCGGGTCGCTGGTTTCGGCGTTATAGCCGAGCGCATCGACGTTGACCATGCGGAAGCGCATGCCCTGTTTGTCCAGCGGGCCGGAACGCTCGCCAAAGCCGTAATAATGCTCGTCCAGCCGCCGTTCCAGATAGTGATAGACGCTTCCATCCTCAACATCGTAGGCATAGGCGCGCGCGCGCAGGTCGCGGGCGAATGGTGTCCCATCAGGCAAACGCCAGATGATACCGGGGCGCTCCAGTGCGATATCCAGCCTCAGCTTCGCCGTCTGCAAACGGATAGCGTCTTCGACGCGTTCAATCGCGCAACCCGGCAGCGGAAAAGGCGAAAGGTCGTCGCGGCGGCGTCCTTCGCGTGGCACGTCGCCGTCGGGGCCGACCACCGCCCACGTACGATCCAGACGCGGCTGGCCATCGGGAAAGTGCTGGACGCGGATCAGGTCGTGGTCAAGCGCGGTGATCTGCCAGCGCTCACCGCGCCCGCCGCGCAGAACAATACCGTGTGCCGTTTGCTCGGCCAGCGAATAGCCGGAAGGCAGGACAATACGCATGGTGGCTCGCTCGATTCGTAGAAGGTGACAACACGCCGAGTATAGCGTCGCCAACTGCTCTTGCGCCGGTCAGGCCGAACCGCCCGTCCGATGCTGTGGCCCGACAGAAATGGAAAGCTATAGATGCCGCTGCAACCAGTCGAGCACGGCGTCGAACATCTCCGGCGTGTAGCGATGGCCGATGCCCTCGTAAACCATGAGCGCGTAGCGGTCGCCCGCGTCGTACAGGTCATAGACATGCCGCGCAAACCCGGCAATGGTATGCAC
>QGUR01000126.1 GCA_003242205.1 Chloroflexota bacterium
AGGTCGTGGCGGTCGTTGCCCTGCCGATGGATCTCGAAACCGGCTTTCTGTTTTTCGTGACGGCGTGTGGCGAGGTCAAGCGCCTGCGTATTGAAGACCTGCCCGGTATGACGGCCAATGCCTTCACGGTAATGGACGTGGAAGACGGCGACCGGCTTGGCTGGGTGCTGGTCACGAGCGGCGAAAACGAGATTGTGCTGGCTACGGCGCAGGCGCAGGCCATTCGTTTCCGCGAAACCGATGTTCGCCCCACCGGCCTTTCCGCCGGGGGAATGCGCGGCATCAAACTGTCCGGCCAGCATGATTGCGTCATCGGCGCGGGCATTGCCACCGACGAGCACATGCTCTGGACGGTAACAGACGACGGTATCGCCAAGATTTCGCCGCTGAGCGAATATCCCACTCAGGGGCGCGCGGGCAGCGGCGTCGTGACGATGAAGCTGACCGCCGACAGCCGCGGGCTGGCTGCTGCCACGGTCGGCCAGCCGGACGATGCTGTCATCCTGTTGACGACCAAGAACCGGCCCAAATATATGCGGCTGAGCCTTGCGCCCAAAACCAAAAGGCCGGGCAAGGGCGATTACATCATCTCCATGCCGGCGCGCGAACAGGTCGCGAGCGTCGTTCCCTATCAGAAACGCGTCCAGCTTCCAGAACGCGAGCCCGAACCAATGGCATAGTCCGGCTTCTGTACCTGAAAACACAACGAGGCGACACATATCGCCTCGTTGTGTTTATAAGACCGGGCAGGCCGTTGAGCCTAACGATTTTGCGCCAGTTCCGCCCGGATCGTTTCCGCCAGCCCTTGCAACGTTGGCCCCGGCGTAACACCAAGCGAGTTCTTAAGCTGCTGTTCCAGCCGGTCGTAGACCAGTAGCGCGTCCTGATGCATACCCAGAGTGCGGTAGAGGCGCATGATGTGGTGCGCCAGATCCTCACGCTGCCGGTTGGTCGTCGCGGCGCGCAGGTAGAAGCCCAGAGCGCGATGCATTTCCCCCTGACGCTCGGTCGATCTCGCCAGCGCCACCAGCGCCTCGCCATAGGTCTGGCGCAATTCCTCTCGCCGCCGTTGCACCCAGGGCATTTCGATCGACGTCAGGAAATCACCCCGGTACAGAGCCAGCGCCCGGCGAAGCAAAACAACGGCTTCGTCTGTCGAGACGACGGCGCTTTCCTGCACCGCTTCGTTGAATAATGCGGCATCGTAGCTGAGCTCGATCTCCGGCGCGATGTGATAAAAGCCGGACCAGTAGACGGTGAGATCGATGCCAAGCACCTCGCTGATCTTGCGCTTGGTCACGTGAAACACATTAGTGGCTTCACGGGTCGACAGATTGGGCCAGAATGTTTCGAAGATATCGCTGCGGGTCGTCATGCCCCGGTCAACGAGATAAAAGAACAGCGAACGCGGCAGCACGCCGTCCCACGAGTCGACAGGCTTGCCGTTCAACTGCACCCGACCGGCCCCCAGCGCCCGAACTTCCAGCAGCGTTTTGCCCTCGGCATTATGACGAGCATAATCCCACAGCATCAGCGTTCGCTCGGCAGGAATGAAGCGCGTATGTGAACGCAGCCGCTCATCATCGAGCGCGACCTTTGGAACCTGCCGCCCTACAAGAACCACTCTTCCGTTCATGTGCTTAAAAATCAATTCCGGCAAATAAGTCTCGAGGCTGGCCGGGTCGACACGATCAAATTCATCCAGCACCAGTGTCGAGACACTGGCCAGCCCGCCCGCCTGGCTGGCGCACGACTGCTCGATCAATCTATGAACTTCTTCGGCAGACAGGTTGTTGCCATCTAACCGCACGTATACACTGTCTGGCTCGCGCAGGATTGCCCCCAACGCGGTGTGCTGCTGCACAAAATTCGGCTGCAAAATGATCAGCTTTGCGTCTGGCTCTAGTGCTTCAAATTGCTCTATTGCAAGCTCTTGTGATAAAACGGGCATTGCATACCCCTTTTCGCGCAAGTCCCCTGTAATGCGTCCATGTGAACGCCCCAATCCCGCTGGCGCGCAATTCTAGCTCACTTATTTGCAGCACGCCAAAGCAGTTATTAAGTTCGGGCGCCATGCTCCTCATTTTAGGTCGTATTCCGTCGTCGCGCCTCCACAACACTGGCAATACACTCGATACGAGTGAGCACGCGGGCAAGCTGCTGCAAATCGGTCAGTTCCATCGTCAGATCAAAGGTGGCAATGTTCTGCCGCGTCGACACTGAGACGGAGGACATATTGACCTTCTCATCCGCGATCACGGTGCTGATGTCGCGCATCAGCCCTTCCCGATCATATGCGACAATCTCAACGGGAACCGTAAACCGTTGCTCGTTTTTAACTCGCCCCCAATTCACCTCAATCAGACGTTCGCTTTCCGCCGAGGACTGAATATTCGGGCAGTCGCTGCGATGGACGGTGACCCCGCGCCCACGCGTCACATAGCCGACGATCGAGTCTCCCGGCATGGGGCTGCAACATTTCGCCAGATTGACCAGCAGGCCACTCGTCCCCTGAATGTTGATCCCATTGGCCGAGTCGACCATGACCCCCGCCGGCGATGGCCGGGGCTTGAGCAACTGGCGGTCGCGTTCCTCCTGATCACGCCGCTCCATTTCGAGGATGCGATTGGTGATCTGCCCGCCATTAATGTCACCCGCTCCGACAGCGGCCAGAAAGTCGTCGAGCCGGTCGTAGCCAAACCACTGGTAAACGGTGTCGAAGGACATGCTGTCGATCAGGCCGAGCCGTTTCAGCTCGCGCTCCAGCACTTCGCGCCCGCTTTGGATGTGCTTGTCACGATTCTGCTTGCGGAACCAGAGGCGAATCTTGGAACGTGCCCGCGTAGTATGCACGTAGCCAAGATCGGGATTGAGCCAGTCCAGGCTCGGCCCGCCGCGCTTGGCTGTCAGGATTTCGACCTGATCGCCCGTCTTGAGCTGGTAGTTTAGGCTGACCAGCCGCCCGTGAACCTTCGCTCCACGACAACGATGGCCGATTTCCGTGTGGATATGGTAGGCGAAGTCGATTGGCGTCGCGCCGACAGGCAGGTCGACGATGTCGCCCTTGGGCGTAAAGGCATAGACCCGGTCCTGAAAAACCTCGGTCTTCATCGTGTCGACAAAGGTCGCCGCGTCATCGACTTCCGGGCCAAACTCCATCAGCCGCCGCAGGTAGTTGATTCGCCGCTCGAAAGCCTCGTCCTTGATGCGCGAGACTCCCTCCTTGTAGCGCCAGTGCGCGGCGATACCGTACTCGGCGTGCTCGTGCATCTCCCACGTGCGAATCTGGACCTCGACGGTCTTGCCCTGATTGTCGAGCACCGCCGTGTGAAGGCTCTGGTAAAAGTTGTCTTTCGGGGAAGCGATATAGTCGTCGAACTCACCCGGTATCGGACGCCAGAGATTATGAACGACGCCGAGCACCAGATAGCACTCCGGTACGGTATCGACAATCACGCGCACGGCGCGCACGTCATACACCCGCTCAAACGGCAGGTCCTTACGTTGCATCTTGCGGTAGATGCTATAGACATGCTTGGGCCGCCCCGTAATCGTCGCGTTGGTTACGTTGTACTTTATCAGCTCGTTACGCAGCGTGTTGATGATCTGCGACAGATACGCTTCGCGGTCGGCCCGACGTTCATCGAGGCGCGTCACAATCGAGCGATAGGCCTCCGGGTCGAGATAGCGGAGGCTGAGATCCTCAAGTTCCCACTTGATCTGCCAGATGCCGAGCCGATTGGCAAGCGGCGCGAAAATATCCAGCGTTTCTTTCGCAATCTTACGCTGCTTGTCTTCCGGCATAAAGCCGAGCGTACGCATGTTATGAAGCCGGTCGGCCAGCTTCACCAGCACGATACGAACGTCGTCGCCCATGCCGAGCAGCATCTTGCGAATGTACTCAAGCTCACGGTCAGCCGTGCGGCTGCGCCGGTCGGTCTCCATCTTGATGGGCAGATGGGTCAGCTTGGTCGCGCCGTCCACGATATTGGCGACGGTATCGCCAAACTCGGCTCGAATCTCGTCCAGCGTGGCCGAGGTATCTTCCACCAGATCATGCATTAGCGCGGCGGCAATGGCCTCGGCATCAAGGTGCATGTCGGCCAGAATCTGCGCGACGGCGACGCAGTGCGTAAAATAGGGTTCGCCGGATTTGCGAAACTGTCCCGCGTGCAGAGTCTCAGCCTTGCGATAGGCACGTTCAATCAGCGAACGATCGTTCGGCGTCAGATCGGGAAGGCTATCCAGCAGCAGTTGCAGGCTCATAGGCCAGGAAAACGCTAATCACCGGTGGGATTCAAGATTACATCCTGCTTCACTATTTTACTACAGATTTCAGTATTACGGCATCCCGTAACAAAGGCGCTCCGGGTGTTATAATCGCGTTCGTTAACAACCGTAGATGAGAGGAAAACGAGGTGGCAGAGCTTCTCAGCGTTGATCTGGCGCTGGAACGGATTCTGAGCGACAAAACGCGGCTGCCCGCGGAACAGGTCGCGCTGGATGATGCGCTGGACCGCGTGCTGGCCGAAGACATCACGGCAGATATCAGCATTCCCGCTTTTGCCAATTCGAGCATGGACGGTTACGCCGTGCGCGCCGCCGACGTGCAGAACGCCAGCAGCAGCGCGCCGGTTTCACTCCGTGTCGTGGCGGATATTCCCGCGGGGACCTTTCCCACCATCATGCTAAGGCAGGGTGAAGCAGCCCGGATCATGACGGGCGCGCCGCTCCCATCGGGGGCCGATGCTGTTGTGCCGGTCGAGCATACCGACAGCGTTTTCTCTCAGGACGGCATGACACCCCCGCCGGAACAGATTCAGGTTTTTCAAGCGTTGGGATCGGGCGATTATGTGCGCCCTGCCGGTGAAGATATCGAGGCCGGTCAGCGCGTGCTCGCCGCCGGGACGCTTTTGCGCGCTCAGGAAATCGGCGTGCTCGCTGCGCTGGGCCGGGCGGTCGTCCCCGTCATCAGGCGTCCGCGCGTGGCGATCCTGAGCACGGGCAACGAATTGACGGAAGTCGGAAAGCCACTTCAGCCGGGCGCAATCTACGATAGCAACAGCCACACGCTTGCCGGCCTCGTCCGCACGCATGGCGGCGAGGCAATCCGCATTCCGCGCGCACTGGACACGCAGGAAGACGTGCGCCGTCGCTTTCAGCAGGCGCTCGACGCCGAGCCGGACATCGTCATCAGTTCGGCGGGCGTCTCGGTTGGCGCGTTTGACGTTGTGCGAACGGTGCTGGCCGAACTGGGGCAGGTCGACTTCTGGCGCATCAACCTGCGGCCGGGAAAACCGCTGGCCTATGGACACCTCGGCGGCGTGCCATTTTTCGGTCTGCCGGGCAACCCGGTCTCGGCCATGATCACGTTTGACGTCTTTGTGCGCCCGGTCATGATGGCGCTCAGCGGACGCCCCGATTCGTGGACGACAATCCAGGTTGTTGCCGGCCATGCGTTTGATTCGGATGGACGACGAAGCTACCTGCGTGTTAAACTTCAGCGGGAAAATGGCCTGGTGATCGCGACCACGACCGGCACGCAAAGCTCAGGCGCGCTGACCTCGATGGTGTTGGCGGACGCCTTGCTCATCATTCCAGAGGGTGTCCGGCGTGTGGAGGCCGGTGCCGTATTGGAAGCGCGATTGCTAAGACCTATCGTATAACTAACTGTGTTGAGGCGTAAAGAGACAAGAGGTTCCCATGGCAAGCACCGCAAATGTAAAATCCACATCCACCGTCGAACCGGCAAGCCAACGCTTCACGCTGCGCCGTATCGGGCTGCTGCTCGTCGTCCTGGGTCTGCTCATCACCGGCTACATGACTTACAACAAACTGGCCGGCATTCCGCTGCAGTGTGCCGAAGTTGGCATGATCAACTGTGCGGTCGTTGAAAACAGCGCCTGGTCGCGCGTCATGGGGATTCCCACCGCCATGCTGGGCTTCATCGCGCATCTCATGGTTGGCACCGTTCTTGTTCTGGAAACGCGCAATTCGTTCTTCCGCGAATACGCGCCGCTCATGCTGACGGGCATCACGCTATTCGCCCTGCTCTATCACTGCTACCTCACGTTTTACGTCGCGCTGACGGTGCTGAAGGCGCTTTGCCCGTACTGCCTTGCCGCGCACACGGTGATGGCGATTCAGTTCGTCGTGTCGGTGATCCGGCTGCGTCGCTATCTGATGAGCTAAAAGTTCCCTGCCGGTGGCAGGTGTTACAGGGTTTAAATAACAAGAGCGACCGTAACGGTCGCTCTTTGTTGTTGTGTTCGCTTATTCAACCGCAAACGTCTAACGCGTGCTGTGGTGCTTGAGCGTGCGGGACAGAATATCTTCCAGTTCCTGACGGCGGTTCTTCTTGTCCTGCTTGCTTTCGCGACGCGACGCGCTCTCCGCCTTACCACTGCGGCCTTCCATCGCCCGGCGCAGGGCCAGTTCCATGGCCGTCGGCACGTAATCGTCTTCCGGTTCCTGAGGCATCTGGGCCGGTTCTTCCAGCGCCTTCAGGCTCATGTCAATACGACGCTTCTTGCGGTTCAGCTTGATAATCTGGGCGTTTACCTGATCGCCAACCTTGACCACATCGGATGGCGAGTTGACAAAACCGCTTGCCAGTTCAGACACATGAATCATGCCGGGGCGCTCCGCGCCGATATCGACAAAAACGCCGAACGGCTCCATCCGCACCACCGTGCCGGTGACAGTCATGCCCTCATGCAGGTCGTCCCACGACAGCGCAGGCGGCTTCACCAGCGACAGAGCGATACGGTTCGTCTCGCGGTCAACGCGCAGAACGTAAGCCGTCACTTCCTCGCCAGCCTTGACGACGTCCTCGACGTTACGCACGTTAGGCTGGCCAAGCTGCGAAACGTGCAGCAGCGCATCCTGCCCAACGCCAATGTCGACAAAAGCGCCGTAAAGCTCGATCCGCTTTACAGTGCCGCGAACTTCCATTCCAGGTGTTAGCTCGGCGACCGAGCTGGGTGCAGTCGTATTGTCCGCACTCATCTTACACCGCTCCTTATCTGACCTCGTTGCCTACTCATCCTGATTCGTACGTTTTCTACTCAGCGGGCGTCGGCGTTACGGTTACACTCGGCGTGACTTCATAGTCGGCGTCCTCTGCCTGCCGGTAGGTATTGAAGGGCGCGTAGCCTTCCCAGGCATGCAGATACTGAGTATTGATAAACAAGTCCATATCCGCCGGCGTCGTATAGAAAACGCCGATGATATCACTCGAAGCGGTCACATTGACCTGGTCGCCAGCAGTGAACGCCAGCACGATCATAGGCGTTTCGGGATAGACAAGGTTAACGATGGCCTGGTCTTCCGTCACCGGCGTGCCAACGGCATATGCCGGTTCGCCATGAACATCAATCACCTGATCGAGGGTCATGCCGGGCCGGAAACGCAGGAAAATCAGGTTGACCGTCTCTCCATCCTCAGCCACCATCTGACAGCATTCCGGGCCGCCCTTGGCCTGCCAGATCGCGCCGATTGCGTTGCTGTTCTCATCCTCGGCTGTCCGCACGTTCTCGAAATCCGGCGCATCTTCGAGGATCGTCAGCGCGTCGCGCCAGAGCGTTTCTCCCGGTGTAATGCCACGCCAGCACGGCGCTTCACAGGGATCTCCGCTGATGAGGCTGATGTCGTCAATGAGCGTTTCGTCGCGTAGTTGAGGAGGCGGAGCGCAGGCAGCAAGCAACAGTGCCAGGGTAAGAACCCCTAGAAGCACGAGGCGATAATTCATGAACTCGTCACTTTCATTGTTTCAGCGATCAGGCTGCAAAATCTGTGGCTATGAAGTGGAGCAGCACCGCGCAGGGTGCTGCCCCAATGTCACGGCGTATCAAAGGAGACGTTACTAATCCAGCGAAAGATTGTAAGCTCCCGATGTGACGCCATATCGATCCCCATAGTGGGTTGCTATGATAATATACTGCCCATCCTCTGGCAAGGTGAAATTGCTGATGAGCGAGTTACGGTTCTCACCCGGAACGGCGTCGTCGTTCTGGGCTACCACAGTGCCGTTCGGCCCGATCAGATAGACCTTCGGATCGAGGTTGACCCCACCGGCGGCATTCATCGAGATGGTCACCACATCGCCCGCCAGCGCGTCAAAGGCATAGAGATCGAACTTATTGGTCGCGGAAATGCTGCCGCTGACCACATCACCCACGGTGATCGGCAAGGCATTCGCAGCTTCGCTCTGCCAGTCCAGCGACTCGATGCCGGCGATACCGCCCTCACCCGCCGTCACCGTGCCATCCGCGCCGATGGTAAAGCTGGAGATGAAGTGCTCATTCGGCAGGAACGGGCGTGACGGGTCCATGCGCTGCGTCAGAATCGGCTCTCCGCCAACGCTGACATACAGGGTGAAGTTGACCGGCGCGCTGTCGCCGCAGTCGTTCTGGAACCAGACGTCGATTTCATACGCGCCGGCACGTGGCGTGATATTCGTGGGCCAGTAGATGTACGAAACCGGCGACGTATCCGGCTCGGTGCAGTTGACATTGCCGTCCGCGCCGAGCCTGCCGCCGCTGCGAATACTCGGCACATCGTCGTAAACCGCGTCACCGGCGGGATCGCGCACCAGCAACTGGATATCGGCAAGCGTGTCCCAGATCAGCGTCACTTCAATCGAGCCTTCCGGCAGCGCAAGCGAGGTCACCGACGCCGGAACGTCCTCGGCCTGCGGCGCGCCGGTAGCATCCGCCGTAGTTTCCGCGCCGGGGGTCGTGCCGCCAGCGCTTACCGTCAGCACGTAATCGCCTTCCGTTCCGCCGATCGTCAGGGCGTAGCGCGACGCCACGACGGTGTAATTCCCGGCGATGGCGAGCAGGCTGTTACGCAGCGCCGCATCGGTCACGCCGGGGGCCGCATCATCGTTGAAGTAGACCACGTTCCCGGTCGGGTCGATAAGCGCGACATACGGATCGAGGCTGCCTGAGGTCGCGTTCATCGTGATCGAGACCAGCGTATTGGCCGGGGCGTTGAACGTATACGACTGATAGGGCTGCTCGTTGGTGATCGTGCCGGTGACCTGCGCGCCCAACTCAATGGGTTCGGCGTTGCGGACCAGAATCGCCGCGGAAGCCGGCAACTGCTCTTCACCACGCACACCGCTACGCTCGCTCATCCGCGCGGAGCCGTCCTCTTCCAACTGGAAGCTGGCGACGTATATCTGCTGCGGCAGCAGTGTCCCCTCCACCGAGTCGAGCGTTTCGCCATCCACAATGGCGTTGATGGTGAAATCAACCGGGCCGTTGTTCTCGCATTCGTCCTGGTAATACACCAGAATTTCATAGCTGCCCACCGGCACGCCGCCCGGCGTCCAGGTCACCTGCTCGGTCGCACCCTCGGCGACCAGCGCCTCACAGGCGCCGTTGACATTGTTGCCAAAAGTCGCGCCAAAGTCGGCGACCGGACTATTGAAATAGACCGTACCACCCACCGGGTCGCGCACCTCAAGATCGAGGTTGGCCGTGGAATCCCACGTCAGGGTCACCTGCATGCCGTTGACCGTCACCGTCGTGGCCGGAACATCGACGGTGGCCGTGCCGGTCGCTTCAGCCGTTGTTTCAACGGTTTCGGCTGCTTCAATGGCCTCGACAGTCAGGAAATAAGTGCCGTCCAGCAGCGATTCGGTTCTGTCCATCGGCAGAACCGTGACATAGTACAGTCCGCCCGACGGCAATGTCGTTTCAAGCACCGTCACACCCGTCCCCTGAGGGTCGCCGGCTTCAGCCACGAACGTGCCGTTCGCGTCCGTCAGCACCAGCGCCATCGTCAGCCCATCGTCGCTGGTGACATTCAGACGCACGTTGCCCGCCTGCTCGGCCTCAAACGTGAATATCTGGGCCGCCGTATCGGGCAGGCGTGTGACTTCAAGCTCAACCACCGTTTCGTCGGTTGGCGCGGGCTCATCCGTCTGAGCCATGACAAGCAGAGCGCTGCCGAGTAACAGAATGATCGTCAGCGACTGCACAAGTCGCATGCCACTCTTTAACCGTTGAGCGAACATGTACTGTCTTCCCTTCCATATTTGTATTTAGCGGCCGGTCACATCTTAAGATAGACCTTCAGGCGCAATAGTGTATCCTACCCTGCTGGCCTTTGCCATTTGGTTACGTGACGATTGCCCAACGGTGCGGGGCTTGTCGCTAGTTCCCCGCCTGAGCTACCACAGGTTGCGCCGTAGCCGGTGACGCAGGCATGAGTTCAACGAAACTGGTCGTGCCTTCAAGCACATCGACGATTTTCGAATAGCGCGTGCCGTAGATATTGGCGATCACTTCGTAGCGACCAACCGGCACATCCGCGACCGCGAAATTCTCCTGCCAGATCGGGTCAGGGTTCACGTCATATGCCGTCCCCTGGAAGATGTAGGTCGTAGTCGTGCGCTCCACCAGCCCGGTAGCCCAGTTGCGAATCGTGATGTTGGCACGATCCACCATGCGCCCCCGCTCATCCGTTACGCGGCCGGCGATCACGCCGCTGCCCACATATGGGGCAATCCAGAGAATCGGGTTGTAGGTCGAAGCGTAGCGCATCTGGCCAAGGCGCACTTCGAAGTGAACGTGCGGCCCCGATACCCGTCCGGTATTGCCGACCAGGCCAATGACATCACCCCGTTCGACGAACTGGTCTGGCACGACCAGCACCGCGGAGAGGTGCGCGTAAACCGTCCATAATTTCTGCCCGCGATAGCCAAAATCGTGCTCGATGACAACGACGTTGCCATAGCTGGGCGAGTTTTCAAACACGCCACCTTCGACGCGCAGACCATCCGCCGCCCAGACGACCGTGCCGGAACCGGCAGCGCGCACAGGTTCGCCAATCGGGTTCGGCATGTCGATGCCATGATGCACGCGCAGCCCGAATTCCTCGCCGCCATCGGAGCCGTAGGTATAGTAATCAATGCCGGAATTGATACCGGTTGAATCGATGGGCCGGGAGAACCAGTAGTGGTCGCGGCCATAGGGATCGCGGGAAAGCGGCGGTATCAGCGGCGGCGGTTGCCAGGACGCCGGCGAACGCGTGACGACCTGCGCTGTTACCGGCACGTCGGTTGCCAGCGGCACCGGCGTCGGCGCAGGGCGAGTGGGCGTCGCGCCCGGATCGCGCGGCGCTTCCGTTGGTCCCTGCTCCCCCGCGATTTCATCAGGCGAGAGCGGAGACGACGGGCCTTCCGCCACGACTTCCAGCGTCGGCGGGCGAAATTCGCCTGTCGGGATCGCAACCGTCGGCAGCGGCGTGCTGTTGCTGCCGAAACCCTGCCGCAAAATGTCCTGCCAGGCATTGCGATCTTCGGTCGCGGCGGGTTCGGTCGGTACGACCACGACGACAGCCGGGGCCGGACGTGAATTGAGCCAGAGCAGACCGGCAAATACAGCCACCACGATCACAAGTATCAGAAGTCCGCCTAGTTGTCTCATGGTGTTTCTTCAGTGGTCGCTTCGGTCGAAGCAGGCGGCAGCTGCGTCAGCGCGGAAATATCCGGGGCCGGCGCTGCAGTCGAGGGGCGCGGAGCAAATCCTCCAAGTTGGGCCTCGGTGTATAGCTCGCGCATGGCTTCATACCACGTCAAGCCATCGCGCTTGTTGAACAGCCAGTAATTCGTGCTGTTGAAATTGCGCCGCCAGTCGCTGCCCGCCGGAACCCGCTCCCAACCGTAGTCCGCTGCCAGTTGGGTCAGGTCGACGTAATAACCGGAGGGCATCTCGGCGCGCAGTCGCCCGCCCTGCTCGTAAGCCTCGACATCGCCCTGATTGCGGCTGGCGAAGTCCCACGGCATTCGCCGCAGCGGTTCGCCGAGCTGGCCGGACTGGTACTCGTCGGCCACGCGCACAAAGACGCGCCAGTAGGTATTGACGTCCAGATCTTCGCGCACAACCTCAATCGGGGCCGGAAAACCGACGATCAAATTACGATTGATGGCAAAACCGCGCCCGGTCATCAGCCAGTTGCGCCGCTCTTCGCCCGGTTGCGGCGGGCGGGCGATCTGCCCGAACGCGTCCTCCCGCCGGCCCAGAAAATCCCAGCCCACGGCCTCCAGCGCGCGCTCGCGCAGGGCGGCGAACGAGGCGTTGAAGCGCGCGCTGGGGACGGCGGTG
>QGUR01000127.1 GCA_003242205.1 Chloroflexota bacterium
CCGCAAGCTGGCGTCACAAAACATGCCGGTTCGGCTGTCGCGGGGAATGGCGCAGGCGTTGCCGTACCGGTCGGGCGTATTTGCCGCCGTGGTCAGCACGTTTCCCGCCGAGTTCATCATTGCGCCGGAAACGCTGCGCGAAGTGAACCGTGTCCTGCAACCTGCCGGGCAGTTCATCATCGTGCCGAACGCCGTGTTGACGGGCAAGGGAGCGGTCGAAGCGGGCATCGAGGCTTTGTATCGCATCACAGGGCAACGCGGCAGCAGCGCTCAACCCGGCGATATCGCTTCCATGTTTGCCCCTTACGGATTCGATGTCGTCGTGCATCACGAGCAATGCAAGAACAGCGTGGCAACCGTGATCGTCGCCACGCGGACGCGCAACGCCGGCGACTAAGATTATCGCCTGAAAGCGAGAATTTCCTCTAGCTTTTGAATCGAGGCTTTGCTACAATGCCCTCTAGATGGTGGGTGTAGCTCAGTTGGTTAGAGCGTCTGTCTGTGGAACAGAAGGCCGAGGGTTCAAGTCCCTTCACCCACCCAAACACAAGCGCCCGGCAAAACCGGGCGCTTTTTGTTTTCTGCTTAAGCGGGATAGCGCAAGCGCGCACTTTTTCGCCGCAGACGCTGCCGCAGGCCGCTTCGCCTTGCCGGTAGCGGCGTGGCCGGCTCGCCCGCTTGTGCCGGAGGTTCCATCTCGACAGCGATCTTCCCGCTTTCAGGCGTTGTGGCCGCAACCTGTTCGGCAGGCGTGGCTTCTTCGATTGCGGTTCCGGGGTCTGCCACTGGCGTGGCTTCGCCCGGTTGCGGGACGGGCGCTGCATCCAGTTCGCTCGGTCTGGGAACACCAAAGATCTCCCAGATACTCAGGCGCGCCGTATCCATTGAGGAAAGATCAGTAACAGGCCGGAACGCCCCTGTTTGTTCGCCCTCTGCCTCCGACGGCTGTTCGCCAGCGCTTTCCGCAGGGGGCGCTGACGGAGCGCCGATTGCATCGCCAGTGTCGCGGGGCGTTTCGATTGCGCGCGCTTCCGAGACAGACGGTTCGTCGGTTACAGATTCTGGCTGGCCGGTGGTCACGACCGGGTGTTCGCTGGCGCTCTGGTCGCGTGCGCTATCACGATCCGCAACCTCGACGGCCCTCAGTTCGCTTTCCGGCGTACGCTGAGTGTCTTTGCCGGACGCTTCAACTTGTTGTTCGGGCGCAGCAACAGACGACGCTGCCGGCTGCGGCGGCTTGAAACGTTCGTCGTCGGTGACCGTCGACGACGTCCTCGCGTCAATCTCACGCAAAAATTCCGGTTCTTCAGTTTCGGCGACCAGTTCGTCAATGGTCTGGCGCGGCTGCACCGGCATCGCCGGAGGCGGAGAAACAGGCCGGCGCGGGCGCGTATCTTCGTCGGACAGCGGAGGCTCGTCGATAACCGGCGCGGTAACCGGCATTAAAGAACCGTGGTCGGATTGCCCGGCCTCGACGCGCAGGTCGATCACGGGCGTGTGCCGGGGGCGGTAATTGGCACGCGCTTCTGCGTCCGGCGCTTCGCGGATCAGCGACTTGGCTTCGCGGTACTTCTTCGCCGAACC
Source organism: Chloroflexota bacterium (assembly GCA_003242205.1). Lineage (GTDB taxonomy): Bacteria > Chloroflexota > Anaerolineae > Aggregatilineales > Phototrophicaceae > ZC4RG36. The sequence continues at coordinate 1,585 of QGUR01000127.1, forward strand.
GGATTCGTTCACCTGTTTCCACAGCGTTTTTAAGCTGAGCACCAGCATATTATCGAGCCGCCGCTTGAGGCCGAGCGCGGCACGCATCTGGCCGAACAAGCCCGCCGCTTCATAGGTGATGGTCCACTGGACAACAGTGCCTTCAGGGATTTCCTGCAGGCGGATGCGGCCCGTGCTTTCCCGGAAGGGCAAGCCATCGACATAGGTATACTGGTAACCCAATCCGTCGTACCAGGCGGTGATTTCGATAACGTATTCGTCGCCCTTGTCCATAGTCTGACGCCAGCGCACGCCAGGCCCGGCGCGCTTTGACGTCAGATACGTGACCGAAGTACAGCCTGCCTGCCAGCGGGGATTGTTCCCGATATCGCTAATTAATTCCCAGACGACTTCAGGAGGCGCCGGGATGAGAATTCGTTGATCGATCGTTGTCATAGTCATTCGATTATAAAACGGACAGGGCGAGTTGGGTATTCAAACGCACCCGGGCTTTGAAAAACCATGCGCGTAAGGTTAGGAAAATCGCCAACCCGCCTGCATGGCCCACCCGGATTGACCCGATATCGTGCGGGTGGCTCGCCCATCGCCGTGTTCTTTTTTCCACAGCGCTTCTCCAGACACACACCTTAAAAACTAATCGTCCTCCCTACGGCTAGATAATCACCGGGCGAGCGCTGATCGGTAGCGCCAATTTTTTCAGGTTTTGTCCATTACGATTTAATTCGGTCTACATCAGCAGAGCTTGGCAAACCGGCTGCCAGCAACAGTTTGCGGTATTCAGAGGAAAAGAAAGTAAAGATTTGTCAATTAATGCCGATTAACGTTACACTTATCTGCGGTGGAGCGTTCGCGCCAATTTCGAACCTCTTTCTCTTCTCATGAGTAGAGATTTCAGGCTTACACGGACGTTACATCCACCGCGCACGTTTGTATCTGGCCCGCTGGTGGCCGTGTCTCTATCAGTAAGGAGCGAACATATGCACAAGCTTCTCAAAGCCTTGCTCGTTGGAGCCCTTGTGGCTCTGGTCGTTGCCCCGGCAGCGGCCCAGGACGATCTTGGCAATGTCATTATCGGCTCGACGTTCGGCAGCACGGGTGTGAACTTCAACCCCATCACGAGCAGCACGGCGACCGAGCAGGATATCATGAATCTGCTCTACCCCGGGCTGGTCGGTGTGAACCCGGAAACCGCGATCATCGAGCCGAACGCGCCGGGTGGTCTGGCCAAGAGCTGGGAAGTTTCGGAAGACGGCACTGTTTATACGATTACCCTCAAGGATTACTTCCAGTGGTCCGATGGCACCCCGGTGACCGCGAATGACATCGCCATCTCGTGGGCAGCCATTACGAGCGGTCAGGTTGAGACTCCGCTTGCTTACCTGACTTCCTACATCACCGATGTTCGGGTCATCGACGACTACACACTCGAAGTCACCATTCCTGAGCCGAGCTGCGAATCGGTCGGTAACTTCTACTTCCAGGCGTTCCCGTCGCATCTGGTGATGGATGCGGATGGCAACGTCGACTGGCAAGCTGTGAACACCATGACCATGTCCAGCCCGGAGGACCTCGAAGTCGGCCCGTACGCGCTGAGCGCTCAGATTCCTGACCAGCAGACTGCGCTTGTGCCGGTTGCTGAAGGTCAGTGGCCTGCTGAACAGGAAGGCCCGATCCTGAACGACGGCTACATCCAGAAGGTGGTTGGCGACCAGACTGTCCAGATCGAACAGTTCCTGGCTGGCGAAATCGACTTCCTGACATTTGTGCCGCCGGACCGCCGCGCCGACATCCGCTCGGCTGAGGGCATTTCCAGCTACGAGTTCAGCCCCGGCGATACGTGGGACTACTTCGCGGTGAATCACGCCAACCCGGAGAACCCGCAGCCGGCCCGTGATGAAAACGGCAACCTGATCGAACAGGATCCGCACCCGCTGTTCGCCGTGCGTGAAGTGCGCCAGGCGCTGGCCCATGCCATCAACATGGACGACGTCATCACTGCCGCCGTGTTCGGTGAAGGCTCCAAGATGCAGTCGATGTACGCGCCCGGCACCTGGGTCTACAACGACGAAGTTCCGTTCTATGAGTACGACCCGGACCGCGCTCGTGAATTGCTGGCCGAAGCCGGCTGGACCGACGAAGATGGCGATGGCGTGATTGAATGCCACGGCTGCGCTCACGCCGAAGAAGGCACGCCGTTCAGCTTCACGCTCTACACCAACCAGGGCAACACCCGTCGTGAAGCCTTCGGTCAGATCATTCAGGACCAGCTCGCCGAAGTCGGTATCGAGGTCGATTTCCAGACCATCGACTTCAACGTTCTGGTTGACATGCTCGACCAGCAAACCTTCGACGCCGTTATCCTCGGCTGGCGCAACTCCTATCCGTTCAGCCCCGACTACACGCAGATCTTCGGGACAAGCGGTGACGTTATCGGTGGTTCGAACAGCGTCTCGTATGTCAGCGAAGAGATGGACGAGCTGATGCGCCGCGCGCTGACCCTGCCCGGCTGCGATCCGCAGGAACGCGCTGAGATCTACGGCCAGGCTGCTCAGCTCTTCCACGAAGACCTGCCGTACATCGTTCAGTTCAGCACCAACGGCATGTACGCGTGGCAGGATACCCTGCAGGGTGTCGATCCCTATCCCGCGAACCTGCTGTGGAACCTGACTGAATGGACTCGCACAGAGTAGTTTCAGCGTAGCGACACAGCGTAAACCTCATCCCCGCCCCTTCTCCAGAAACGAAAAACGCGTTTTGGAAAGGGCAGGGGATGAGGTTCGTTCCATAGAAATACACATAAGAAAATACTCATACAATGCCGGTTACTTTTTCCCTTTAAATATCTTCAATACTTGCTATGCTGATTGGATACCCCCGTTTTAACGTAAGTATCAAGGCGGTCGTGCGAAAAACATGATCAAGTACACGATTCGACGCCTGATCCAGGCAATCCCGATCTTCTTCGGCATTACCCTCCTGTCGTACCTGCTGATGACTGCAGCCCCCGGCGGGCCCACCAGCGCGCTGGCGATGGACCCGCGAATTCCTCCACAGCAACGACAGGCGATGGCCGCGCGCCTCGGCGTTAATGACCCGTGGCCGGTTCAATACCTGCGCTGGCTGCTCGGCGACGACTGGATGCGTGTGGATACAGATGGCGACGGTCTCGCCGATATCGCCCGGTTGATTCCGCTGGATGCCGACGGCGATGGACGCCCCGAGCCTGCGGGACGTCGCAAGGGCATCCTGCGCGGCGACTTTGGCGAGTCGTTCTTCCAGCGCCGCCCAGTCATCACCATGATCGAAGAAAAGATTGGGCCAACGCTGGAACTGGGTCTGGCGTCGCTGATTGTCGGATTGGTCATCGGGTTGCCGGTGGGCATTATCGCGGCGGTCCGGCGCGGAGGCTGGTTCGATAACGTCACCCGCGTGCTGGCCGTCATGTTCAACGCAGTGCCGGTCTTCTGGCTCGGCTTGATCCTATTGATGATCTTCAGCTTCCGGCTACAGCTCTTGCCATCGGGCGGCCAGTGTGGGCTGGTGTTGTCGGGCGGATGCCCGCCGATCTACCAACGGCTTGAATACCTGCTGCTACCGACCCTCGTGCTCTCCACGGGCGCAATTGCCATTTACTCCCGCTATATCCGCGCCTCGATGCTGGACGTCATCCATCAGGATTATATGCGGACTGCCCTGTCCAAAGGTCTGCCCGGCAAGGATGTCTGGTTCAAGCATGGCGCGCGCAACGCGCTCATCCCACTGGCGACCTTTCTGGGGCCAGCCATTACCGGCCTGCTCAGTGGCGCCGTCATTACGGAAACGATCTTCTCGTGGCCCGGACTGGGCCGCCTTGGCGTGACAGCCGTCATTCAACAGGACTTCCCGGTTGTAATGGCTGTCGTGATCATGGCCTCGATCGCGACCATCCTCGGCTTCCTGCTGTCTGACATTCTGTACGCGATTATCGACCCGCGCATTCGTTTCGATTAGGAGGCGCGCATGACCACGCAAACGCAAACACAGATCAAAACGCTCAAGGTTCGCGCGCCGGAAGAACGCCGCCTCGGCGAATCGCTAACAACACTGGCTCTGCGCCGGCTGCGCCGGGATAAGCTGACGCTCCTCGCCATAGCCATTCTGCTGGTGTTGACCGCATTATCCATCCTGGCCCCGGTCATCACCGAACAACTTGGCGTCAGCGCGACCCGAACCAACGCGCAGATCGCCTTCGCGCCTCCGGGCACGCCCGGACATATCCTCGGTACTGATGACCTCGGCCGTGACCATCTGGCGCGTCTGTTGTATGCCGGTCAGGTGTCACTCAGCATCGCTTTCATCTCCGCGTTGCTCTCGCTTGGCATCGGCGTAGCGCTGGGCATTATCACGGGCTTCTATGGCGGCATAGTCGACGACATCGTCAACTGGATTATCGCGACTCTATCGTCCGTGCCCTATCTGTTCCTGCTTCTGATTATCTCGGCGGTACTGCGACCGGGCCCGGCAACGCTCATCATCGTGCTGGGCTTCCTGGGCTGGATGGGCACGACGCGGCTGGTGCGTGGCGAAACACTGTCGCTACGCGAGCGCGAATTTGTCCTCAGCGCCCGCGCGATTGGCGCTTCCCCGCTCCGCATCATGTTCGGCCATATTTTGCCCAACCTGTTCTCTGTGATTGTCGTAACGCTGGCAATCGACATCGGTTCGCTGATTCTGGTTGAAGCCTCGCTAAGCTACCTCGGCCTCGGCGTGAAGCCGCCAACGCCCACGTGGGGCAACATGCTGACCAACGCGCAAACCTTCTTCACCAAGGGCGGCCACCTCGTCGTCATGCCCGGTCTGCTGATCTTCATTACGGTGCTGTGCCTCTACATCATCGGCGACGGCATTCGTGATGCCTTTGACCCGCAGGCGAAAGACCGCTAACACACGCGACTAACGTTCTACAAACGCCTAAAGAGGCGGTTTGCCCGGCAGACCGCCTCTTTTTGTTCTATTCCACACCATTCCGGGCAAGTCTCGCTATAATCGCGTTTTTAGCATCGCAGTTATTCTTACAGGAGTACTGACATGCGCTATCGTGAATTTGGACGCACAGGATGGCAGGTATCGGAAGTGAGCTTCGGGGCATGGGCCATCGGCTCAGCCTGGGGGCCGGTCGATGACCGCGAGTCGCTGGCGGCAATGCATACCGCGCTCGATAATGGAGTCAACCTGATCGACACCGCCGACGTTTATGGCGACGGGCACAGCGAAAGGCTCATCGCCCGCTTGCTCAAGGAGCGTTCGGAAAGGGTCTACGTCGCCACCAAAGCCGGGCGTCGCCTGTCACCGCACACTGCCGACGGTTATAACAAGGAAAACCTGACACGCTTTGTCGAACGCAGTCTGAAGAATCTGGAGGTCGAGACGCTTGACCTCGTACAACTGCACTGCCCGCCCACGGAAGTCTATTACCGGCCTGAAGTGTTCGGCGCGCTGGACGACCTCGTGGCCGAGGGTAAAATCCGTTATTACGGGGTCAGCGTGGAAAAAGTTGAGGAAGCGCTTAAGGCTATTGAATACGAAAACGTGGTTAGCGTTCAGATAATTTTTAACATGCTGCGCCATCGCCCGGCAGAGCTTTTCTTCCCTGAAGCGAAGAAGCGCAAGGTAGCGATCCTCGCCCGTGTGCCGCTGGCCAGCGGGTTGCTGACGGGCAAGATGAGCGCGGCAACCACCTTCCCCGAAGACGATCACCGCCATTTCAACCGCTACGGCGAAGCGTTCGACCGCGGGGAGACGTTCTCAGGTGTTGACTTTGAAACAGGTCTGGAGTTTGTCGAGCAGCTCAAGCCGCTCGTGCCTGAAGGCGCGACGATGGCTCAACTGGCGTTGCGCTGGATTCTAATGTTCGACGCCGTCACCTGCACGATTCCCGGAGCCAAAAATCCCAAACAGGCGGAAGACAACGTGCGGGCCGCCGACCTGCCGCCGCTCACCGATGAGCAGATGGCGAAGGTGCGCGAATTGTACGACCGCTATATCCGCGAACAGGTGCATCACCGCTGGTAAACATCAACGGGCGTGGCCAGATGGTGGCCACGCCCGTTTTTCATTGCCGCAAACACCCGCCGCTACGGGAGAAAACGCCAACAGCCCTACCCTTCAACCGGCAGCACGTTGAAGGTGCAGGAATTGTAGTTCGTTCCCAGAATGACCTCGAAATCCACCGTGCGGTTCGGGTCGGGTTCGGTACGGATATTCTCAGGTTTGACGTTGAGAATTTTGGCGATTTCGCCCAGACTGCTGCCCTTGGTCTGCCCGGTTCGGTCGATCAGTATGGTGTCGGTATAGATTGTGCCATCGTCGACCGGCCCGCTGGCGATAGCGTTGAAACCGCTCCAGCTCAGGCGCTCGGCAGCGACGAGGTCCAGATTTTCGATATTCGCGCCGTTGCGAACGGCGATCTGAGCTCCCTCGCGCCGGATCTGGCTTTCGGTCGGCGGCGTGTACATATCGTTCAATAGCTCAAGAATATGCTCGTATACCGGAAGCTGCACGTAGTCGCCATCGGGCGTTTGCCACGGCGTCGTATCGTACAGGCGGCGCATGGTAAACTGCTCCATGCGCTGGGTGTCGAGATTCAGCGCCAGCGGCAGCAGGCTTAGAATCTCCTCGAACGGCACGTTGGTTTCGATCAGTTCGCTGGCCTGCGACCACAAGGTTGGCAGGTTTGCCAGTTGGCCGGTATCACGCGCCTTCCGCCAGATGGCGCGCAGCACCTGCTGCTGGCGACGGCCCCGGTCAAAATCCGAGCTATTGCCGCGCGAGCGCGCGTACCACAGCGCCGCGCCGCCATTCAGATGGTGATAGCCGACGGGCAACGTCAGCAGGCCATCCTCGTCGGCCACGATCGCCTGCTCCGGCACTTCCGCGCCAACCAGCGGGTAATCCTGCAACGCGCAGTCAACCGCCACGTCAATGCCACCGAGCGTGTCCACGATCTCCTTGAAGCCGGTCAGATTGACCATCGCGTAGTAATGAACATTGATGCCCAGATTGTAAAACAGCGTCTCGCGCAGCAGGCCGAAACCACCGTCTGTCCAGCCCGCGGACTCGCCATAAATATAGGCGACATTCAGCCGCTGCATCGTCCAACCCGGCATATAGACATACAGATCGCGCGGCAGGCTGAGCATGGCAACCGTTCCGGCGCTGCGGTTGATCGACAGCACGATCATGGTATCCGTGCGAATATAACCGTCGTTCGTAATTTCACCGTCGTTGCCAAGCAGCAAAATATTGAGGATGTCCTGCCCGCGCCGGTCGACAGGCGGAACCTGCGTCGGAATGGCCGTTGGCGGGATGATCTTCGGATCGACATTGGCTGGCATCAACAACGTCGGCAGCGGGCGCGGCGTCGCCGTGAACTGTGGAACCTCAGGCTCCGGCGTCGCAGTCGCCTGAGGCGCGGCCGTATTCGTTGGCGGCAGGATTATTTCTGGCGCTGCCGCGCCAACCGGCGTGTTGGTAACGAAGTCCTGTGCGGCCTCTGGAAGCAGCCGCAACAAACGGAACTGCGCTTTGCCAGCCGCAGCGCCATCCCCCGGTTCTTCGGTCGCCTGCGCCGGCGCGATAGCCGTAGCCGTCTGCACGTAGGCCGCCTGACGCTCGCGAACGACGCGTTCCTCATCCAGACGCCGCGTCAGGTCCTGAACCACCCGATAGCCGAAGTACAGCGCTCCCAGAAGCAGCGCCGCGGGAACGATACGAAAAACCATAAAGTCGGCAATACGTGCCATAGCCGATGACCGGCGTGGAACTATCAAAGCAATAGACTCCTGAACAATGGGGGCACAAGAGGAAGCCGATGCCTGCCTCTCATCCCCGCACATCGAAGCGACCTTACGTAACCAGCGTAGAATGTTACCCCACCCCTACCCGGCTGACAACGCACGTCTGGCCGACGCTAACGCGCCGCCGGTTCGGACCGACCGGGCAGCGCGTTAAACGGCGAAACAGCCGGCGTCAGACCGGCGCTTAGTTGAAGATCAAGGGAATCGTGCAGGGTTCCGGATAGTTGCCCGTGATGTCTACGACCGTCAGGCGGACCCAATGCAGGCCATCATCGAAAAGGTCGGTGTTGAGCAGGCCAAGGGGCCCATCGGTGACCGCGTCCTCATAACGATTGTAGAAGTTGTAGACATCGGAAAAGCTCGGCCGCACCTCAATCTTGTAGTAATCCATGTCTGGCAGCGATGCAGTGCCAAACAGGGTAACAACGCCCGTTACCCGTTGCCCCGGCACAGGCGACGTTATATAGACGCCCGGATGGTTGCAGCCAACCGCCGCATAGTTGAATTCCAGCGCCGGCGGAAGCGTGGCCAGCGGAACCGAGGTTACAACCGGCGACGAGGGCAGCTCCGGCACGAACAACAGGTCCCCGGCAACGATGTTATCGACATCCAACAGGCAATTGGCATCGCGCAATTCGGCCACCGTACTACCAACGGCGCGCGCGATCGAGAAAAGCGTGTTGCCCGGTTGCACTTCATAGACTTCCCAACCGAACGGCCGCTCGCAACGACGAACGTTGCTCACGAGAGTCGCCGTCGCAGCTACCTCCGCCGTTGGCGTCGGCAAAATACCAATGTCGCCCTCCAGGAACAGCGGCAGGGTCGCCGTGGCCGTCGGGGTCGCCGTTCGCGTTGGCGTCGGCGTGGCAGTCACTGTCGGTGTAGGCGTGTTCGTGCGCGTCACAGATGCCGTCGCCGTTGGCGTGTGGGATGCCGTCGCGGTTTCGGTGGCCGTCGGCTCCGGCGTATTCGATGGCGTCGCTGTTGGCATCAGCGTGGCAGTCGCTGAGGGTGTATGCGTCGCCGTGTCGGTCGCAGTCGCCGTACTGGTCGGCGTCGGCTGCGGTGTATCGGTCGCTGTACTGGTTGCCGTCTCGGTCGGTGTAGCCGTATCCGTCGCCGTTGGCTGAGGCGTATCGCTCGGCGTAGCCGATGGCGTCACCGTATCTGTCGCCGTTGGCACTGGCGTGCCCGTTGCTGTTACAAGGATCACGACTTCCGTTGGCTCCAGCGTCGGCGTGGCGGTGAGTGTAGCCGTCGGGCTGGACGTCACGGTCGGAGTATGGGTCGGCGTCGGCTGAGGCGTGTCGGTCGCTGTACTGGTTGCCGTCTCGGTCGGCGTAGCCGTGTCCGTCGCCGTCGGCTCCGGTGTCTCAGTCGGTGAAGGCGTATGCGTCGGAGTCGAGGTATCGGTCGCCGTAGGCCGCGGCGTGTTCGTCATTGTCGGCGTCGGTGTAGCCGTTGGCTCCGGTGTGTCGGTCGGCGTCAGCGTGGCAGTCGCCGAGGGTGTATGCGTCGCCGTGTCGGTCGCTGTCGCCGTGCTGGTTGCCGTCGGCTGCGGTGTATCAGTCACAGTTGCGGTCGCCGTGAACGTAGGCGTATCGGTCGCTGTCGGCTCCGGCGTATCTGTTGCCGTGCTGGTCGCAGTAGGCGTCAGCGTCGCCGTGTCCGTTGCTGTTGGTTGCGGCGTGTCGCTCGGCGAGGGCGTATGCGTCGCCGTGCTGGTCGGCGTCGGTGTAGCCGTTGGTTCTGGCGTGTCAGTCGGCGTCCGTGTCGGTGTGTCCGATGGAGTTGCCGTATCCGTTGCCGTTGGCTGCGGTGTATGGCTTGGCGTTCGAGTCGCCGTAGCCGTATCCGTGGCTGTCGGTTGCGGCGTATCGGTTGCTGTACTGGTCGGCGTCTCAGTCGGTGTGACAGTGTCCGTCGCCGTCGGCTCCGGCGTGTCAGTCGGCGTCCTCATTGGCGTCAACGTCGCAGTTGCCGAAGGTGTATATGTCGGAGTCGAGGTATCGGTCGCCGTAGGCCGCGGCGTGTTCGTCATTGTCGGTGTCGGTGTAGCCGTTGGCTCCGGTGTGTCGGTCGGCGTCCGAGTTGCTGTGGCGGTATCCGTTGCTGCCGGTTCCGGCGTACTGGTCGCTGTGTCAGTCGCTGTCGCCGTGCTGGTTGCCGTCGGCTGCGATGTATCGGTAGGCGTCGGGGGGGCCGTAGGCGTGTCGGTTTCGGGCGGGTGCGGGCTATTAGGCGGGGAAACGGTTGGCGTTGCCGAATCGGTTGCCGTCGCCGTTGCGGACGGTGTGCTGGTCGGCGTTTGCGCCTGCGCGAGAACGCGAGATGTCGCCATAGCCGTGTTCGTCGCCGTTGACTCGGACACATTCGTGGCTGACGGCACGCCGGTTTCAGATGGCAAGGATGCCGGAGTCGCGCTGGTTTCCGCCTCAGGCTCTACGGTGCGGGTTGGCTCTGCGCCCGGAGTCCGGGGCTCCGGGCCGGTGGCAACGGCTTCCGGCGATTCGGTAGCCCGGCCGGTCTGGGTAATGACAACAAACTCGGTCGCTTCGGGTTCTGTGGCGGCTGGCGTATCGCTCACCCGCGTAGTATCAGGCGTTTGAGAGGTAGCGGTCAGCGTGGCGACAATCGTGATGTCCGGTTCTTCCGTGACTTCGAGCGGCGCGACAC
>QGUR01000128.1 GCA_003242205.1 Chloroflexota bacterium
CGGCGATACGGCACTGGCCGCCGAAACGGCGCAGACGCAAATCGCGGCGGGCGCGGACGTGCTGACCGGCTCGGCACAGCAGGTCGTCGGCGCGATTGACGCCATTCAGGCGGCGGGCGGCTACTGGTTCGGCACGCAGAGCGACCAGAGCGTCAACTGGCCCGGAACGGTCGTCGCGTCGCAGGTCTTCAACTGGACGCCGGTCGTGGGCCGGATGGTTGAAAATGTGTTGAGCGGCCAGCTTGGCGGCGAAGCCTACGAGCTTTCGCTCAGCAACGGCGGGCTGGAGATCGTCTATGGCGAAGTCGATCTGCCGCAGGCCGTGCTGGACGCGGCTAACGAAGCCATTGCCGCCGTACAATCTGGTGAAGTAGTCGTAGCACGCGAACTGCCCGAAAACGAGGAATAACACTTAGCCCCGGTTCCCCCTTCTTTCCTTGTGAGAGAAGGGGCCGGGGGATGAGAGCCATTGATTCAGGATGCAAGTCGCATGACGAATGCAAGCAACCGGCTGCCTTCGGGCCACACACGCATCGAGCTTGCCGAACTGCGCGGGATCACCAAGCGCTTTCCCGGCGTGCTGGCGAACGACAACGTTTCGTTTGATGTTCGCTCCGGTGAAATTCACGCGCTTTTAGGCGAAAACGGCGCGGGCAAAAGTACGCTGATGAAAATCCTCTACGGGCTGTATCGCCCTGATGAGGGACAGATCATCCTCGATGGCCGCGAAGTGGTCCTGCATTCCCCGGCCGACTCGCTGGCGGCGGGTATCGGCATGATTCACCAGCACTTCATGCTGGTGCAAACACTGACCGTCACCGAAAACGTCGCGCTTGGCCTGCGTGAAACCGGCTTCCGGCTCGACCTGAAATCGGTCCGCGAGCGCCTGATCGAACTGTCCGAAACATACGGGCTGAAGGTCAATCCAGACGCCTATATCTGGCAGCTTTCGGTCGGCGAGCAGCAGCGAGTCGAAATTCTCAAGGCGCTCTACCGGGGCGGCGCGCTCATCATCCTCGACGAACCGACGGCGGTATTGACGCCGCAGGAAGTCCACGAGCTTTTCGCGACGCTGAAGCAGATGTGCGAGCAGGGGCATTCGCTGATCTTCATCTCGCACAAGCTACAGGAGGTCTGCGACCTGAGCGACCGCATCACGGTGATGCGCGATGGCCGCGTCATCGACACCATTCCCAACGACGCGACGGTTGACCGCCGCTTGCTGGCGCGCATGATGGTCGGGCGAGATGTGGTATTCCAGCCGAAGCGTGATACGGTCAAGAAGGGTGAGGTGCGGCTGTCGATCCGCAACCTGAACGCCATCAACGATCAGGGCCTGCCCTGCCTGCGCGATGTTTCGCTTGACGTCTCCGCCGGCGAAATCCTCGGCATTGCCGGCGTTTCGGGCAACGGCCAGCGCGAATTAGCGGAAACGATCGCCGGTTTGCGCGAAGCCACCAGCGGAGAGGTGTATCTCGGCAACCAGTCGATCCTCAACCGATCCGTGTACGAACGGCTCAAGGCCGGGCTGGCCTATGTTCCCGAAGAACGGATGCGCCATGGCATGATTGGCGCGTTTACGGTTGCCGAAAACGCGATCTTGCAGACACATGGTGAGCGTCCATTTTCCAACGGGCCGTTCTTCAACTTCAAGGCGATTGCCCGCCACACCGACGACCTGATCCGGCGATTCGCCGTGAAAACGCCGGCGCAAAAAACGCAGGTCAAGAACCTTTCCGGCGGCAATATCCAGAAGCTGATTCTGGCGCGCGAATTATCGCGCAAGCCCTCGGTGCTAATCGCGGCTCAGCCGACGCGCGGCGTCGACATCAGCGCGACTGAATACATTCACAGCGTGTTGATGGCCCAGCGGCGCGAAGGCGTCGCGATCCTGCTCATCTCCGAAGACCTCGACGAAATCATGGCCCTCTCCGACCGGATCGCCGTGTTTTACGAGGGTCGGGTCCTCGGCGTCTTCGACCGCGATGAGGCAGACGTCGAAACGCTCGGACTGCTAATGGCAGGGGAACGAGTCGCAGCGGGATAGCCAAGCGCCTCCCTCTCCAACCTCAAACAACCGGGTATGGAGAGGGAGGCGCTGGCTCAAATGCGGCTTTTTATTGGAAGCCTCCCGCTCCGACAAGGCCGACGCCGCGCTCTTCCGCAATGCGCTTGGCATAGCTGTCGCTGCGCAGATATTCGAACGGATCTGCCGGAACGCCCATCTCGGTGCGAACCTGCGCCAGCAATGGCCGCACGTCCGTCTCGAATGCCTCAAGCAGCGTGCGGTGCGCGCCCATCACGTCGCCTTCCTGCTGGCGCTCGCGCAGCGTCTTACGATCCACAATCAACGCCTTGGCATAGGCTGTCTGGCAGTTGATAACGCTCTGGAGCATGCCTTCCAGCTTCGACTCAATGTTGAAGCACTGGTCGATCATATAGGCAACGTCCTTCGCCCGATCGCCCGCCGAAACGAGTTCATGGAAAATCTCGAATAGCTCCAGCGGATTGGTCGATCCGACGATCAGGTCGTCGTCGGCATACTTGCGCGCGTTGAAATGGAAGCCGCCCAGTCGCCCTTCATCGAGCAGGAAGGCGACGATATGAGCGATATTCGTGCCCTGCGCGTGGTGTCCCGTATCCACCAGCACCTGCGCCCGCTCGCCACACTTGAGCGCGGTGGCATAGGCCATGCCCCAGTCCGCCAGATCGGTGTGATAGAAAGCCGGCTCGAAGAATTTGTACTCGATGAGCATACGCGCGCCGTCGGGCAGGTGTTTGTACGTCTCCTTCAGCGCCTCTTCCATACGGTGCTTACGCTCGCGGATGTCGTCCTGACCGGCATAGTTCGTACCGTCGGCAAACCACAGGCTCAGTAGTTTGCTGCCGGTCTTTTCCATAATTTCGCAGCACTCGATCAGGTGGGCCAGCGCTTCTTCGCGGACAGCCGGGTTCGGGTGCGTGATGCTGCCGAGCTTGTAATCCTGTTCCTGAAACAGGTTCGGGTTGACCGCGCCGATGGCGACGCCACACTCGCGCGCGTAATCGCTCAGCGCCTGATAGTCATCGACTTTATCCCACGGAATATGAATGGCGACCGTTGGCGCGACGCCCGTCAGCCGGTGGATGTAGCCGGCATCGGCCAGCTTTTCGTGGATATTCCGCGCCGCCCCCGGCCACGCAAAGACCTGAAAGCGCGTTCCCGAATTGCCATAGCCCCACGAAGGCGTTTCGATATGCTGGGCTTTCAGCTTTTCCTTAACTGCGTCGACGTCGATGCCGCGGGCGGCAAGCCGTTCGGCCAGTCGCGGATAATCTGTCGTGTAATCCATGAGTTGCTTTCCCTTTTGCGAATGTTTTATACAATGAATCTACAAGCAGGCTTTCGTTTGGTTTCGTTTCCTGCCAGTGTAGCAGGTTGCCGAGTCGTGTCAACCATGCCAGAACCGCTCTTTGTCGAAGAACGCCGACGCGTCATTATCGAGCAGCTACGCCGACATGGCCGGGTATCGGTACGCGATCTGAGCGAGGCGATGCATGTCAGCCCCGTCACCATTCGCCACGACCTCCGCGCGCTGGAAGACAGCGGGCTACTGGAGCGAACGTATGGCGGAGCGGTCATCCGCACGCCCGCTTCTAGCCTGCCCGAATTGTCGTTTCATACGCGCCAGAAGCGCGAGCCTGCGGCCAAGGCGAGCATCGCCCGCGCAGCCGTTGAGTTGGTTCATGACGGCTATTCTATCGCACTCGATGCCAGTACCACCGCCTATGCCTTAGTGCCATTGCTCAAGCAATTCCGGCGGCTAACCGTGCTCACGAACAGCCTGATGGTGGCCCAGAGCTTCCTCGACGCGCCCGATATTCAGGTCCTGCTCCCCGGCGGGCGTCTGCGCCGCGACTCGATCTCGATTGTCGGGCGTCCTGAGGGCCTGCCCGAAGTCAATCTCAATGTGGCTTTTCTGGGAACGCGCGGCCTGACGGTCGCCGAAGGCGCGAGCGACATTGATCCCGACGAAGTCACGATGAAGCAGGCGATGGCGGCGCGCGCCGTGCAGACCGTCATCCTGACCGATGCCGGAAAATGGGGGAAAGTGGCCACTTATACCGTGCTCAGGCTGGCGCAGATCAACCGCATCATCACAACCAGCGACGCGCCGCAAACGCTGGTCGATGCCGTGCGCGCGCAGGGCGTGATTGTCGATACGGTTCAGGTTGAACATGCGCGTGTCTGAGCGAGTGACAGAAATTTGACAGTCATTTTTCAGCGCTATACACTGTTATACATCGAAAGAAAACGAAAACCCGGCCGTGGTCGTCTGGCCGTTAATGCTGCGCGTGTGCCGCGCTTTTTAAACTAAACCGTCTTTCAGGAGAACGCTTCGTCATGCCACAAAACCTCTGGGACACGGCGGAAGCCGCGGAGTTGCCCGATCTTGATGGGCTGGTCTATCGCAGCAATCTGCTCGGGCGAGACCGCGCTGTCGTCAATATCTATGGCGGCAATACCAGCGCCAAACTCACTCTCACCGATCACATGGGCCGCCAGGTGCGCGTGCTGGCTGTCAAGGCATCCGGTTCCGACGTCCTGACGATCAAGGCATCGCAGTTCGCGTTGTTGCGGATGGAAGACATCGAGCCGCTGTTCGAACGCGACGCCATGACCGACGAAGAAATGGTGAGCTATCTGGAGCGCACCGTTTTCGAACCAGGCCGCCCGCGCCAGAGCATCGAGACACTGCTGCACGCCTTCGTCCCCGCGACCCACGTTGACCATACCCACCCCGACGCCATCATCAGTCTGGCATGCGCGCCCGACGCCGAAGCCGCAGCGCGCGCCGTTTATGGCGACCGCATGGCCTATGTGCCCTACATTCGCCCCGGTTTTACGCTCAGCAAGTGGATCGGCGGCAAGGTGCGTGAGAATCCCAATATCGAATGCGTCATCATGGGCAAGCACGGCCTGGTCACCTGGGGGCCGGATAGCAAAACGACCTATGACCAGACGATCCGCATCATTCAGGAAGCCGAGGATTATCTGGCGGAGAAGCAGCGCGGCAAGCAGGTCTTTGGCGTGCTGAAGGTCGAACCCGTAGCCGAGCAAGCCCGCAGGGAAATCCTGCTGGAGGCGCTGCCCGTCATTCGTGGCGCAGTCTCCGGGCGGCGGCACGCGATCCTGCAGGTCGATAGCAGCCCGGAAGTGCTCGATTATGTGGGGCGCGAGCGCACTGGCGAGGTTTCGCAGTTAGGCGCAGCCTGCCCCGACCATCTGGTTCACGTCAAACGCCAGCCGTTGTTTGTCGACTGGCAACCTGCGGAAGGCATCGAAGCGCTCAAGGAAAAGGTGCGCTCCGGCGTCCTCGACTATGAAGAGCGCTATGTCCGGTATTTCGAGGAAAACAAGGAGCCGGGCGACGAACTGCGCGATCCCGCGCCACGTGTCATCCTGATCCCCGGTATCGGCATGGTGACGACCGGCAAGGATGTGACCAACGCCGATGTCAGCCGCCAGCTTTATCATCGCGCAATTTCCGTGATTGGCGCGGCGGAGGCGATCGGCGGTTTCAACAGCCTGACGCCCAAGGAAGCCTATGACATCGAATACTGGCCGCTGGAGCTATACAAGCTGAAGCTCGCGCCGCCGGACAAGGACTTCGCCGGTAAAGTCGCGCTCATCACGGGCGGGGCCAGCGGCATTGGCCGCGCCACCGCCTACAAGCTGGCGCAGGAGGGCGCGCATGTCGTCATTGCCGACATCAACGTCGAGAACGGTGAAGCGGTCAGCGCCGATTTGCAGAAGCGCTTTGGCAAGAACCGCGCCCTGTTTGTGCGCGCGGACGTCACCAGCGAAAGCGCCGTGATTGAAGCGGTGCAGCAGGTTGTGCTTCAGTACGGCGGTCTGGACGTGCTGGTGAACAATGCAGGGATCGCCGGCGGCTCCCCGATTGAGGAAACAACGCTCGAAAGCTGGCAGAAACAGATGGACATTCTGCTGACCGGCTATTTCCTCATGGCCCGCGAGTCGTTCAAGGTCATGAAGGCGCAGGGTCTGGGCGGCTCGATGGTGTTCGTCGGCAGCAAGAACAGCCTTGCAGCAGGCAAAGGCGCGGCGGCTTACAGCACGGCCAAGGCCGGCGAGGTTCATCTCGCGCGCTGTCTGGCCGAGGAAGGCGGGCCATATGGCATCCGCGTCAATTCCGTACTGCCCGACGCGGTTATCACCGGCAGCAGCATTTGGGATACCGAGTGGAAAGAAGCGCGCGCCAAACAGTATGGCATTTCCGTCGAGGAACTGAACGAGTTTTATCGCAAGCGCAACACGCTCAAGGTCGAAATCTTCCCCGAAGATCAGGCAGAGGCGATTGCCTTCCTTGCCGGACCGCGCAGCGCCAAGACGACCGGCGCGATCCTGACCGTCGACGGCGGCGTGCCACAGGCATATGTGAGGTAAAAGCCGATGGCCGCCGCATCACAACACGTCATCGCAATCGATCTTGGCGCGGATTCGGGGCGTGTCGTCAAAGTACGCTTCGACGGCAAGACGCTGAGCATGGAGGACGTGCATCGCTTCCAGAACGTGCCGGTGAGCGCCGCCGGCACGCTCTACTGGGACGCGCTGCGCCTGTGGCATGACATTCAGACCGGCATCGGGATGGCGCGGGAAGGCGCGATCTCCATCGGCGTCGACTCGTGGGGCGTCGACTGGGCGCTGCTCGACCGCGATGGTCGTCTGCTCGGCAATCCTGTTCACTATCGAGATAGCCGCACCGACGGCATGCTCGAATGGGTTTTCGAGCGTGTGCCGCGGCGCGAAATCTTCGAGCGCACCGGCCTGCAGTTCATGCAGATCAACGGCCTGTACCAGTTAGCCAGTCTCGTGCGCGACAACAGCCCGCTGCTCGACGTCGCCGCGACCATCCTCTCGATTGCCGACCTGTTCAATTACTGGCTAACGGGCAACAAGGCGTTCGAGTTCACGCAGGCGACCACACAGCAGGTTTACAACCCGCGCCTGAACGACTGGGACGTGGAGATGCTGGCGACGCTGGGCATTCCAACGCACATCTTCCCGCAGATCGTGCAGCCCGGCACGCGCATCGGGCAGTATAACGGCGTGCCGGTCATTGCCCCCGCCTGCCATGACACCGGCAGCGCAGTGGTCGCCGTGCCGACGACGACGGAGGACTTCGCCTACATCAGCAGCGGAACGTGGAGCCTGATGGGCATGGAAGTGCCGGAGGCCCTCATCACCGATGCCTGTTACGAAGCCAACATGACCAACGAAGGCGGCTTCACCGGCAATTTCCGCCTGCTGAAGAACGTCATGGGCATGTGGCTGGTGCAACAGTCGCGCTACACCTGGCGGGCGCAGGGGCAGGATTATGACTATGACACGCTGGCGAACATGGCAGCCGAGGCCGAACCCTTCCGCAGCCTGATCGACGTGGACGATCCATCCTTCCTGCCGCCCGGCGATATTCCGGCGCGCATCCGCGAGTTCTGCCGCAATTCGGGCCAGCCCGAACCGGAAACGCCCGGACAGATCGTTCGCACGATTTATGAGAGCCTTGCCTTGAAATATCGGGTAACATTAGACAAGCTCATCGCCGTCACCGGGCGCAGCGTCGAGCGTGTGCATATCATGGGTGGCGGGTCACGCGCGCGGCTGCTCAACCAGATGACGGCGGATGCCTGCAATCGTCCGGTCGTGGCGGGGCCGGCGGAAGCGACCGCACTCGGTAACGCGATTGGCCAGTTTATCGCTTTAGGCGAGTTTTCGAGCGTCGCGGAAGCGCGCGAACTACTCAGCCAGAGCAGCGAACTGACACGCTACGAGCCGAAGAATGTCGAAGCGTGGGAAGCCGCCTACGGCCGCTACCGAACGCTGCTGACTACCGATTAAGCATTGGTAATAGAGTGGCTTTATGCAACCCTTACTCGAATTAAGGAACATCAGCAAGTCGTTTCCCGGCGTTCAGGCGCTGAGCAAAGCCCAGTTCGAGGTGCGTGAGGGGGAAGTCCACGCGCTGCTGGGCGAAAACGGCGCCGGGAAATCGACGATGATCAAGCTCATTTCCGGCCTCTACCGGCCCGACGAAGGCGAAATCCTGCTTCAGGGCCAGCCGGTCGTCTTTCATAATCCGCGCGACGCGCAGGCCGCCGGTGTGGCCACCATTTATCAGGAACTGAGCCTTTATCCCGAGTTGACGGTCGCCGAGAATATCTTCATGGGCCACGCGCCGCGCAACCGCTTCGGCATGGTTGACTGGGGCGCGATGCGCCAGCGCGCCCGCGAATTGCTGGCGTCTCTCAACATTCACGATATGGACGTCGACCGCAAGGTCGGCACGATGACGGTCGGTAACCGCCAGCGCGTCGAGATTGCCAAGGCGCTGTCGATGAACGCCCGCATCCTCATCATGGACGAGCCGACCGCTGCCCTGACCGAGGCCGACGTGCAGCAGCTTTTCGAAATCGTGCGCCTGCTACGCGAGCGCGGCGTCGCTATCATCTACATCAGCCACCGTCTCGAAGAAGTTTTCCTGCTTGCCGACCGTGTGACCGTGCTGCGTGATGGGCAGTACGTCGGCACGAAACCGGTGAAGGAAACGCGAGAAGACGAACTCATCAGTATGATGGTCGGGCGCACCATCCATAACCTGTTCCCCAAGCTGCCCGCCCAGGTTGGTGAGCCAGTTCTGGAAGTCGAAAACGTGTGGCGCAAGCCGGACGTTCGCGGTGTGACGCTTACGGTTCGCGCCGGTGAGATTGTCGGGTTGGCCGGTCTGGTTGGATCTGGCCGAAGCGAATTCGCGCAGGTCGTGTTCGGTATTTCGCCAGCCGACTCCGGCACTATCCGCGTCAATGGCAAGCGGGTTGAAATCAAAAGCCCGGCAGATGCCTTGAAACTCGGCATTGCCTATGTGCCCGAAGACCGTGGCACGCAGGGGCTGATCCGGCAGATGAACATCCGCGAGAACGTTTCGCTCGCCGTGCTGCGAGATATCGCCCGCAACACGTTCGTCAACCGCAAAGCGGAACGTTCGCTGGCGGAGAGGATGATCGAACAGCTTAGCATCAGGGCGTATAGCTCCGATCAGGTGGTCAACAAACTGTCCGGCGGCAACCAACAGAAAGTTGTCGTCAGCAAGTGGCTGGCGAGCAAGCCTCGGCTGTTGATCATGGATGAGCCAACTCGCGGCATCGACGTCGGCGCAAAAGCCGAAATTCACCGGCTGATCAGCGAACTGGCGCAGCAGGGCATGGCCATCCTGATGATCTCCAGCGAACTGCCGGAAATCATGGGCATGAGCGACCGCATTCTGGTCATGCGCGGCGGCACGATTGTCGCCGAATACAGCCGCGACCGAGCGACTCAGGAAATCATCGCCGCCGCCATGATGAGCGAGGCGGCCCCTGAAACCATTGTTCCGGGGAATGCAGCAACCTTTGAAAGCGCGGCCCTATGACGGCAGTAACGACTGAATATCCCAGCAAAGCGAAATCGAGCAGCCTGTGGAAGAGCCTTCGCTCCATTCTGGCATCGCAGGAGGCCATTCTGGCGATCACGCTACTGGCGCTGGTCGTCCTTGTCGGCGCAGCCAACCCGCGCTTTCTGGCCGAACGCAACATGTCGGACGTGCTACAGGGCAACGCCTATATCGCCGTAGCGGCGATTGGCATGAGCATGGTCATCGTCTCCGGCAACATCGACATTTCCATCGGTTCGGCCATCGGCGTGCTGGCGACGATGTGCGGCCTGATCGCCACCGAAACCGAGTTGCCGGTGATTTTCTCCTGGTTGCTGCCGCTGCTCGGCGGCGCGCTCATCGGCGCGATCAACGGCTTCTTCGTCGCCTATCTCCGCATTCCGTCGATTGTGGTAACGCTCGGCATGCTCAGCATTCTGAAAGGCGGCCTGATCGTCTACCGGGGCGGCGAGACGATCTATAACCTGCCGCCCGATTTCGGGCTGGCGCAGTTGCGCCCGCTGGGCATTCCATCCCCGGTCTGGTTCATGATCGTGCTGACCGTGCTGGCCGCGCTGTGGATGCGCTACAGCGCGACCGGGCGCTCGATCTATGCCGTCGGCGGCAACAAAGAAGCGGCGATGCTCTCCGGCATCAATATCCGCAGCGTCATCATGAAGGTGTTCATCATCAACGGCGTTTTCGCCGGCATATCCGCCGTGCTGTACGCGACGCAATTCACCTCCATTCAGGCCGTCGTACCGCCGGGCTTGGAACTTTCGATCATTACCGCTTCGGTCGTCGGCGGCGTCAGTATTCTCGGTGGAACCGGCACGGTCATCGGCTCGACGCTGGCGGCGGTGCTGCTGCGCGCCATCGGTTCGTCCATGGTCTTCATCAATGTCTCGCCCTACTGGCTGCGCGCGGTGCAGGGCGTCCTCATTCTCATCACGGTGCTGGCCGACATCCTGCGTCGCCGCCAGCTTCGCAGACACTGAGGGCGGGAGAAACAACATATGAGCGTAAGCGAAAAATTCGACCACCAGCCTGCCGCTAACCGGCTACGCAGCGCGTTCCTGTCTCAGGAAGTCGTGCTGCTGGTTATTCTGATCGCCGGCGTGCTGATTCTATCCACGCGCACCAGCGTCTTCCTGACGGTGGATAACATCCTCAATCAGGGCCGCCTGATGACCGAGGTAGCGCTGGTTGCGCTGCCGATGACTTTCATCATCGTCACCGGCGGTATCGATCTGTCCGTCGGTTCGATCTTCGGGCTGTCGGCGATTGTGCTTGGCTATTCCTGGCAGAATTTGGGACTGCCGCTGGAAATCGCGATTATCATTGCGCTGGTCGTTGGCGCGATCTGCGGCCTCATCAACGGCCTGTTCATCGTGCGGGTGGGCGTGCCGCCGCTCATCATGACGCTGGCGACGCTGGCGCTTTACCGCGGGCTGGCCGAGGGCATCAGCCAGGCGCGTTCGGCGCGCGGCTTTCCGGAGTGGTTCTACGTACTGGGACAGGGCAATTTCCTCGGCGTGCCGACGCAGCTCTGGGTGTTTGTCATCGCGGCGATCATCTTCGGCATCGTACTGGCACGGACAACTTTTGGCCGCACGCTCTATGCCATGGGCAACAACGAACTTGGCGCACGCTTCTCCGGCCTGCCGGTGGATCGCGTCAAACTCATCATTTACACGCTCTCCGGCCTGCTATCCGCAATCGCCGGTTACATCTTTGTTTCGCGCGTCAGCACGACTCGCTCGGACATGGGTTCCGGTCTGGAACTGGAAGTCATTGCCGCGGTCGTTCTGGGCGGAACCAGCATCTTTGGCGGCAGCGGCTCGATTGCCGGGACCGTAATCGGCGTGGTGCTCATTCAGCTGCTGAAAAACGGCCTCTCGCTGGCCGGCGCTAAGAACGATGCGACCATTGTTGTGATCGGTGTGGTGCTTATCTTCTCGATTCTGGTGAACAATTTCATCCAGCATCGTAGAGGAACAGCAGATTAACGGGTTTCCGGCAAAAGGAGGTGATGTGTAATCGACGATACGATAAGGAATTCTGGCTGGTCTCTTTCGTTTTGCGAACGACTTCAGCGTTGAAGAGGAGAGGCAAATGCACAAAAAATTGTTATCACTATGTTTGATCGTGGTTATGCTGGCGATGACGGCGTTCGGCCCGGTCGCCGCACAGGATGAGGATTTTATTCGCTGGGACGGCGCCGATGATCTGCCGGTGAACCCGCTGGAATGCCCGACGGGTGACGCCGCGGCTGAAGACGCCACCGATGAGGCGGCCGATGAAGCGGAAGTTGAAGTCAAGGAATATGACGGCGGCGAGGCCATCGGTGCGCCTGATCGCGCCGGGCAGCCCATCACCATCGTCGACGTGCCGAAGCTGATCGGCATCGGTTACTTCAACGCCACCGCGCTCGGCATCCAGCAGGCTGCCGAAGAACTGGGCAACGTGACCGCGATTACCGACGGCCCGACCGAGGCGAACATCGACGACCAGATCACGGTCATCGAAAACTACATCACTCAGGGCGTCGATGGCATCCTGTTTGCTGCCAATGACCCGGTCGCGATCAGCCCCGTGCTCACCGCCGCGTGGAA